>DASXWB010001049.1:0-2133 GCA_036503915.1 Lacipirellulaceae bacterium
GCGGCACCGACTGACACACCTGCTGACGTTTAATCTGGCGGATTTTCAGCGCTACGCGGGCATCCTTCTTGTCGATCCCAATATACCGGCGGCTTTATAGTGGCTGGCATCGAAATAGCGGAACCCGCTTTCTTGTGTCACAAACATGCTTCCGATGCGTAGCAGCCATCAGGAACTATCGCAATGGGCCAAGTTGAACAGCCGGATCGAAGCATGCCGCGAGTGTGAGCGCTTGGTTGAGTGGTGCCAACGCGTGGCGCGGGAGAAGCGGGCCGCATATCGCGAGTGGGAGTATTGGGGCCGGCCGGTCCCGAATTTTGGCGACCCGGCGGCGCGCTTGCTTATTGTGGGGCTTGCGCCGGGCGCGCATGGGGCGAATCGAACCGGGCGGATGTTTACGGGCGACTCGTCCGGCTTGTGGCTGTATCGGGCGCTCGCTAAGGCGGGATTTGCAAACCAGGCGCAATCTGAGAGTCGTGATGATGGACTAACTCTCGTGGATTGCGCGATCACGGCGGCCGTCCATTGTGCGCCGCCGGACAATATGCCCAGCGGCGAGGAGCGCGAGCGGTGCCGAGCGTGGCTTCTTGAGACGTTCGATCTGTTGCCGGTGAAGGTGATCGTCGCGCTGGGTGGGCTCGCCTGGCAGGAATCTGTGCGGCAGGTTCGGCGGCGCGGGTGGTATTCCGAGCGCAGGCCGAAGTTCGCGCACGGGGCCAAGGTCGCGATGGCAGGCGGGCGCTGGTTGCTTGCGAGTTATCATCCCAGCCGGCAGAACACGCACACGCGCCGGCTCACCGAGCCAATGCTGGATGCGGTGTTCGCCGAGGCGAAGAGGCTGCTGAAGCGGCGTGAGAAGGTGAGTAGGTGAGTAAAAACGGCCGGCCGCGCCAATGGTGCGCGGCCGGCCGGCGTTTCAACGACGCGATGTGCCTTGCGGCAAAATCAAGCTCGTCGCTGTTTGAACCCACCCCTAGCCCCTCCCTGCAAAGGAGGGAATTGGGGCTAGGACTTGCTAGGGCAATTGCAGTCGTCGGCGCAGTTGTCGCAGCAGCCGCAATCACAATCGCAATCGGGGCAGTCTTTGCAGCAGTCCTCGGAGCAGCAGCTGCCCCCTTCGCAGCAGCCGCCAGCGCCTGAAGTGGGCGCGGCGCTTGCGCCGCTGAAGAACAGGCCGGAAACAATTGCCAGGGAGCCGAATAACTTTGTTAACATTTGAAAACTCACTTTCTGTGTAGGTCAGGCTTCGGAGCCTGACATTAGATCTTGAACAGACGTTGGTTGCGCAGTCAGGCGACGAATGCCTGAGCGATTGGAATATGATGATTGTCAGGCTGGAAAGCCTGACCTACCGAGTGATATCAGGCTGGAAAGCCTGACCTGCGCGGATCAGATTTGCCAGGAGCAATGCAGAATGCGATGTGGGACAGGCATCGCGGCGCCCGCGCGCCGAAGCAGTTCGCTTAGAGGAGAGACGTCGCAATCGCAGGGTGCGTGCGCTGCGGGAGGCAGCGCACCAGATAATTCATTTACTGGGGAAAGCCGATCCGATTGACGCGACGTTCGGTCCGTTGGCTGAATGCAACAGCTGCAATGCGAAGCGTGTATTGAAAAGCAGAGCGAATCGTCGGCTGCGGTCTCAGTGGCATGACTCTGACAGCAACCGTCAGGAGCTGGCGAATGGTCATCATCCCGAGTGCAGGCGCTGCAGTATGGAGATAGCGGCAGCAACAGTGCCACGGCGGTGATTGGAACAATCACCAGGCGGGCGCCGGCCGATGGCGGTAACACCGAGTCAGTCATGCCGAATTGTTCCGCGTGGCCGCTTTGCGTCAAGCGCATTGTTCCGGGTTCAGGTTGGAACACGTCAGCATTTCTACGTCCGAATGAGCTCAAGGGTTCATCATTCCCCGCTGTAGCCGGCCTCAGTGAGGGCGGCGGCGTGGGTCAAAATCCGGGAAAAGAGGCCCACTGGCGGAGCCAGTGGCACGCAGAACACAGCCTACTTTAGGCCAGCCGGCGATGCGTCGCATCGCGATTTAGCAGAAAGCCGCCGACGCGTAGCAACGCGGCTAGATTTAATCGCTTACGCTGAACCCCGAACCCCGAAGCCTGAACCCCGAAGCCTGACCC
>DASXWB010001050.1:0-9716 GCA_036503915.1 Lacipirellulaceae bacterium
GGTTTGGGCGCGCGGGTTATGCGGCGCGTTTCTGTAGAAGCCCGCGCTTGTTTTTGGAATCGGCGCGCGATAAGCTGTTGTCATGGTTGGCTTTCCGTCGCAAAGAAGGCGGGCCAGGCAGACTTAATATACGGACGTATACTATTAAGCGCCTTGCGTGTCAAGCGTTTAATGGAAGATATCCGTAAAGTTATAGTTAGGCGTTTCGGAAATGAAGAGCGGTAAACAGCGTCGTGCCGAGCTTCAGGCCAAGAAACATGCACGCGCGGCGGAATCTGCCGCCGCCAAAGCCGCAGAAAAGGAACACCAGCGGCAGTCTCTGCTTTCCGCAAAACGCCGAGAGGGTGTTGCCGTCAATGTCGAGAATCTCGCGCCATACAATAGCTATGGCATGCCAGAATTCGTCGAGCGAGGTTACTACATTGACATTGAATTCCAATGTGAGCAATGCGGGCGTATTGAGGTTTGGACTGCGGCGCAGCAGAAATGGTGGTACGAGGTGGCCAAGGGTTTCGTATACTCCACGGCAAAGTTATGTCGTGCATGCCGGCGCCGCGAACGCGAGCGTCGGGCTGAGGCGAGACAAATTCATCTTGCGGGGTTGGCTCGCAAGAAGCGCGGTAACGCCTAACACTTATATGGCCGTGAGTGTCAAGCGGGCGCATCCCGAGCGCGGCGAACGCGCTTGACTTTCTTTTTAAGGGGTTGCTGAGCCCGTTGCCGTCTTCGCCGTCGCCTCGCCTGCGCCCGTCGTATGAGGTCGAGGCGGCGGTGAAGATGGAAGGGGCCGTTCGTTATTGGCGGAGTTTCGCCGTTGTGTGGTCGGCGATCAAACTGCAGGCGTGGTTCTTATTAGCGACGTCTCGTCAGTCACGATAATCGTCGTGCCGACTGCGTCAAACACCTGTCGACGTTCACCCGGTCGGATGACTCGGCTCGTCGATGCGAGACATGTTCTGCGGGTGTAATTCGATCGCCGGTATGCTAAAGTAAACGCAATCGACACCGGCGGTTTTATTTGATGTCTGCGCGATGAACGGCCCCGAGCGCAAACATTTGTTTCATCCGTCTGGGCTTCCGCTCGGCGCGTTCGGTTTCTTGGCGGCGCAGCAGTCAACATGAGCCAACCCAGCGGCGATTTTTCTCGATCAACAGCCGAGCCGGCGTCGGCTGCTTCTTCGCCTTGGCATGCGCGTTCACTTGAGAATCAAGTCGTCTGGACGCTGTGGCTCACCTACGGGGCGTTTTACTTCTGCCGCACCAACATCTCCGCCGCTGTGCCGGGAATGCAGGCTTCGACCGGTGAAGGCGGCGCGGGACTTTCCAGCGGAGAGGTCGGGTGGATCCTGGCGTCGCTCAAAATTGCGTACGGCGTCGGCCAATTCATCAATGGTCAACTATCGGAGCGGATTTCGCCGCGCGTGATGCTCGCTCTGGGTATGTTCGGTTCGGCCGCGCTCAACGTGGCCTTTGGAATGGGGGCCGGTTTTTACTTCCTGTTATTCGTTTGGGCCACGAATGGATTCTGCCAATCGCTAGGCTGGACCCCATGTGTGCGCGTGGCGGCAAATTGGGTGCCCGTCCAGCGGCGCGGCAACGCCTTGGGCATCATCGGGACAGGCTATCAGATTACGCTCGGACTTACGTATCTCGTGGCGTCGGCCGCGGCCGATTGGTTTGGCTGGCGCGGCGCATTTTATGTTCCCGCGGTGCTGCTGGCGCTTGTGGGAATCTTCATGCTCGTTGCCTTGCGCGAAGCTCCGAACGAGGAGGTGGCCAAGTCAATCGCCGATATGCCAACCGCGCCTCTTCCAGCTGCGAAGATTTCACTGGCAGACGCGCTGTATTGGACGCTTTTCAACCCGGTGCTGTGGCTGCTAGGCCTGTCACTGGGCCTGCTCAACGCATGCCGCTATGGCTTTGTCGATTGGGGTATTGCCCATCTTATGGAGACCCGCAATGTCGCCGTTGGAAAAGCCGGCTTGCAATTCTTTGTGATTGCGATCGGGGCCACTGCCGGCTCGTATCTGGCCGGGTGGGCTACGGATCGCTGGTTTGGTGGGCGTCGTGGGCCGGTCGTCTGCGTTTTGATGATGATGCTTGGCTGCCTCACCTTGGTTTACAATGGGGTGGTTCAATCAAGCGTTATTGGTTCGATGCTCCTGGTGGTGGCGATCGGATTTTGTATTTATGGCCCGCAAGTGTTATTGGTTGGCACTGCGCCGGCGGATCTGGCCCACCGCGGCACTTCGGCAGCGGCCGCTGGCTTTGTGAACTTCATGGGGTACATGGGTGCCGCGAGCGGCGATGTTGTCACCGGGTATTTTTCCGCGCCGGAGCACGGTGGGTGGCACGTGGCAATTTATATCTGGGCCGGGTGGGCTTTTGCCGGAGCGGCGATCATGGCCATACTTTGGAATACGACGACCGACAAGATCGGCGTGTTGCCGGGCGCCGTGCCAAGGCTTGCCGCGCTAGTGATGCTGCTCGCCGCAGCGGCGGCCAACGTATACGGCGAGCAATCGTTCGCCTTGGCGTCGGCGACCATCGCGGCCGCGATTTGCCTGGGTGGCACGTCTGTAAGCCGCTGGGCCGCGGCGCCGCTCATTGGGATCGCGGCGGCCGGCTTACTTGCGGTTTTCTCGTCGTACGTGCGAAGCGGTGACGTAACCTGGCACGTAAGTCTCGCCATGGCCGGCTACGCCCTGACGATGATCTGTGCGTTGATGATTCTGGTAGACCGAGGGGCTGAGCGATGCGAGTTATTGTGATTGGAGCAGGCCGCGGGAAGCGGCTCATGCCCACCACAGCGGATGCCCCGAAATGCTTTGCCGAAGTGGCTGGCCGGCGACTTTTGGATTGGGCCGTCGATGCATTTCACGCCAGCGGTCTCGACGAGGTCTGCTTCATCGGCGGATATCAAATCGACCGGGTAAAACGCGAGTATCCGCAGTTCGAGTTTCGCCACAATCGCGATTGGGAGCATAACAACATCCTGGCCTCGCTGTTTTGCGCCGAGGACTTGATGCGCGAGCCGTTCATCTGCTGTTACAGCGACGTCCTTTTTACGGCCGACGTGATCAGGCGGCTGGCTAATTCACCCGACGATATGGCGCTAGGCGTCGACACCGCGTGGCTCGAGCGCTACAAGGACCGCACGGATCACCCGCCGGATGATGCGGAGAAGGTGACGGCGGTCAATGGACGCGTCACGCGCATTCACCGGCAAATTGCCGAGCGCGACGCCCACGGCGAATACATCGGCGTGGCGAAATTCTCGGCGGCCGGCGCCGCGCGACTCCGCGAATGCTACCATGAGGTCCGGTCCCAGTACGCCGGCCGCCCGTGGCGCGAGGCGCGCGTGTTCGAAAAGGCCTACAAGATCTTGTTGTTCCAGGAAATGATCGATCGCGGCGAACGATTCACGCACGTCGATACACCGGGTGGCTATATCGAGGTCGACACGCAGCAGGACTTTGATTACGCCCGGAGATATTGGACCACTCGGCATCTGGGAAGATGACATGGACCGCGATCTTTTGTTTCCAACGTCGGTGATCGGCTCGCTCCCGCGGCCCGCGTTTGTAAAGGATCTCATGGCGGACGATTCACCGATCATAGGCAATGAATACAAACGTCTGATGGGCGCGGCGATTGGTGCCGCAGTTGCGTTGCAGGAAATGGCCGGGCTGGATGTCATTACCGACGGCGAATGGTGGCGCAAGAGCTACATCGGGGTGATCGCCGAGCTGGCCCACGGGTTCGAGCTCAGCCGCAACCCGGCCGACGGCCGGCCGTGGACTGTCGTCGTGGAGAAGCTTTCGCCGAAACAGCCGGGCTTCATTGCCAAAGAGATTGCCTTTCTTAAGCGGCTGACTCAGCGGCAGCTAAAAGCGACGGTCCCCGCCCCGGCTCTGTTGGGCGAGCGCATGTGGGATTCGCAGAAGTCCGCGAAGGCCTATCCGAAGCGCGAAGACTTCGTGCGCGACTGCGTTCCCATCTTGCGGCGTGAAGTCGAGCTGTTGCGCGACGAAGGCGTGTCGATCGTTCAAGTCGACGATCCGCACTTGTGCCTGTTCGTCGATCCCGACGTTCGCCGGCAATACGATGACCCGGATCGCGCCGCCGACTTCGCCGTGGACATGGACAACCAGGTGGTAGAGGGGATCAAGGGCGTGAAGCTCGCCGTGCATCTTTGCCGGCGGGCCGGCGCGCGGGCCCGCGGCGAAGCGGAACATCGCGGTGGATACGATCCGATCCTATCGCAGCTCGCGCGACTCAGGGTCGACCATATCACGATGGAGTTCACGTCGCCCGGCGCCGGCGACATGTCGGTCTTCAAGCGGTTGCCCGAGCATGTTGAGATTGGGCTGGGCTGCGTGAGCTGCCAGCCTGGGCAAATCGATTCGGCCGATACGATCGTCGAGCGCGTCGAGACAGCGCTCCAATACCTCGAGCCGTCGCGCATCACGCTGAACCCCGATTGCGGCTTTGCCCCCGGATCGGCGGCCGACGTGAGCCTCGACGAGGTTTATATTAAACTCAAGAACGAAGTGGCGGCCGCGGAGCGATTGCGCGAAAAGTACCAGTAAGCCTTTTGCCACTAAGCCGGCTCAGCCCGGAAGATGACGGCCGCCGGGCCCGGAATTCGCCACGCCTTCTCGTCAAACGCAGGCGTGCCCATGCCTCCGTAACGCGGATCCTCGCTAGACCATAGGACCGTCCAGTTGCGATCGGGCGGCGGTGCAATGAGAGGCTCCGAGGGCGGGGAGAAATCCACATCGCGCCCCAAATTGAAAAGCCCAAGTCGATCGTTGCCCGCTTCATCGAACCACCTCAAGATGAACGCTTCCGGTCCGGCTACGGCGCCTTCGATCGCCCGCTGGTCTTGTCGGGAAAATATGACATCCTCTCTGCGTAGCGCGATCAAGTCGCGGTGCAGGTCCAGCAGCTCGACATTCCGCGCTAGTTCGCTCCAATCGAGCCTGCAGGCTGCGAACGTTTTGGAGTCGGCCGGGTCCGGCAGTGGCGAACTGGAATCGAAACCGGTGACGCGCGGAAACTGGCCCATGAATTCGTGCCGGCCCTGGCGAACCAATGCGGCCAGCTCCGGCTCGTGATCTGCGAAGTAAAAGAAGGGACTGGACGCCCCGAACTCCTGCCCCATAAACAACAGCGGGGTTTGCGGCCCAAGCAAAAGCAGCGCGCTCAGCGCTCGGTGCCGGCCAGGCGACGTGAGCAGGTGTGTCCGCAGGCCGCGGGCCGAATTGGCCACCTGATCATGATTCTGCAAGAAATGAACGAAGTGCGGCGCAGCGATATCATGCGCTGGCGTGCCGCGATACTTGGCCTGCCGCGCATTCCACTGCCCCTGGTACAGATAATTCAAACGAATCGCCGAAACGAGCTCCTGCGGCGAACCGCGATAGTCGCGGTAATACGCTTCCGCGTTCCCCGTCGCGGCCACGCGGCATGCATGATGAAAATCGTCGTTCCATAAGCCATCGATGCCGTAACCGCCATCTTCCGGGGGCAGCACGTATTGCGTCTGCTGCCGCTCGTTCTCGCCGAAGATCACAATCGAGCGTTTGCCTGCCGCGGCCCGCGCAGCACGCGTCAGCAGCGACACGATATGCTCCGGCGAGTCGTCGATGATCGAATGCACTGCATCCAGCCGCAGCCCATCCAGATGAAACTCGCGAATCCAAAAGGCCGCGTTGGCGGCGATGAACTCGCGCACCGGGCCACATTCGTCGCCGTCGAAGTTGATTGCGTCGCCCCATTCCGTGTGATGCTTTTTGGAAAGAAAGTACTCCGAGAAAGTGGGCGCGTAGTTGCCCGCCGGGCCGAAATGGTTGTAGACCACGTCGAGAATCACGCCGATCTTCAGCTGGTGCGCCTCGTCGACGAACGCGCGAAAATCGTCCGGCTCGCCGTATAGCTGCGTCGGGGCAAACCAACTGACACCGTCATAACCCCAGCCAAACTTGCCGGGAAAGGCCGCCACCGGCATTACTTCGACGAGGCTGACGCCGACGTCGCGAAGATGCGGCAGCTTCTCGATCGCTGCCTTCCAGGTGTCTTCGGGCGTAAACGTTCCGATGTGCAACTCGTAAATCACCGGGCCTGCGAGACGCACGCCCGGCCACTCTCGGTCGCGCCAAGCAAATCGACTGGGGTCGATCACTTGCGATGGCCCGTGCACGCCTTGCGGTTGAAACCGCGACGCCGGGTCGGGATATCTTTTGGGATCATCATCGAGTTGAAAGAAATAAAGAGAGCCATGTTGGGCGTTTTGAATGGTTGAGGAAAAGAAACCATTCGACTCGGCGCCAAGCCGGTGGCGCGCGAGCTCCTTACCTTTGGAATCAACGAGCACCAGTTCGACGCTTTTTCGCTCGGGAGCCCAAACGCGAAACCGAGTGCCAGCGGCGGAAACGTCCGCGCCCATCGGTAGAGCGTTTTGTAAGAACTCCGCAATCGCCATTTGGCACATCCTTTGCTTTACTGACTTGGTTCTATTCCGCAGCGTGCCTCGATGACCAATAATGCACTTTCCGTGCCCTCACGTGGCTGCGGGCGGCCATCGCACGCTTGGTCGACCAGCTCGCAATTTCGTCTTTTACACAGGATTCGTCCATGGCGGAACTGACTGCCACTAAATCGGCCGAATCCGTCCGCGGCAACAAACTCAACCGCGTGCCCGTGTCGACGTATCGGCTGCAGCTGAATGCAGAATGCAATCTCGACACGGTATTCGAGCTTTTGCCTTATCTCGAGCGGCTGGGCATCAGCGATCTTTATTTGTCGCCGCTGTTTCGCGCCCGCGAGGAAAGCAGCCACGGTTACGACGTCGTCGACCATGGCGCGATTGACCCCGCCATTGGCGATCTGGCCGCCTTCCAGCGAGTTGCCGAAGAGGCCCGCGGCGCCGGCATGGGTATTCTCCTCGATGTCGTGCCGAATCACATGGGCATCAACGATCCGGGCAACGCATGGTGGCTGGACGTGTTGGAGAATGGCGAGGCCGCGTATTTCGCCGGTTTCTTCGATATCGACTGGCGACCTGCGGCCAGCGCCCTGCAAAATAAAATTCTGTTGCCTTTTCTTGGCGAGCCGTTCGGCAAAGTGCTGGAAAATGGCGAGTTGCGTGTGATCAACGATGATCGGCGCCTTCAACTCGGCTATGGCCCGCACCGATATCCACTGGCCCCGCCGACGTGGACCGAAATTCTGGATTTAGCCTTACTTCGCGCACACAGCCACATTTCCAATAGCGGCGGCGATAGCGCGCCCTGGACCGAGCTGCAAAGCATTATCACCCAGCTGCGTCATTTGCCGCCGGCATCTCGCCGCGACGCGGCCGCGATGGACGAGCGTTACCGCGAGCAAAAGATTGTCCGGCGGCGGTTAAGCGAGCTCGTCGAATCGTCGGCGGCCGTTCGAACCGCTTTGGATGAGGCACTCATTGAAATCAACGGCGAGATCGGCAACCCGAGAAGCTTCGACCAACTCGAAAAGCTTCTCGAAGCGCAATGGTATCGACTCGCGTTCTGGCGTGTCGCCGCCGACGAGATCAACTACCGGCGTTTCTTCGACATCAACGAGCTGGCGGCGATTCGCGTCGAAGAGCCTCGTGTGTTTGACGCCGTGCACCGGCTCGTTGGCCAGTTCCTCAGGCAGGGCTGGGTCACCGGCCTTCGCATCGATCATCCCGACGGCCTTCGCGACCCGCAAACGTACTTCAAGAACTTGCAGGCGCTTTATCGCTCCGAACAACCGGACGGTGGAAATGCGGCTCCGGAAATCTATATTGTGGCGGAAAAAATACTTTCTGCCGACGAGCCGTTGCCGACCGACTGGGCGATCTGCGGCACGACCGGCTACGCATTCATGAACATTTTGAGCCGCGTGCAAGTCCACGAGCAAGGGCTCATGGAGCTGCGGAAGTTTTACGACGGCATTTGCGGCGGGCCGCGCAAACCGGTCGACATCGTCTACGAAAGCAAGCGCACCGTCCTGCTCGAAAGCATGTCGAGCGAGCTGCAAATGCTCACTGCGCAGCTCTATCGCATCGCGCAGCAGCACCGCGCGGCGCGCGATTTCACCCGCCCATCGCTGCAGCGCGCCTTGCGCGAAGTGATTGCCTGCATGAATGTGTATCGCACGTACGTGCGTGCCGACAGCTGGGACGTGAGCGAGTCGGACTATCGAACGGTCACTACGGCGGTTCGCATGGCCAAGCGCCGCAATCGAACGCTGAGTGTGTCGGTGTTCGATTTCATCGCGTCGGTGCTGCTGCTTGAACATCCGCCGACTCTGAGCGACGAGCAGGCGGCCGAGCGGCGCTTGTTCGCGCTGAAGGTGCAGCAAGTGACCGGCCCCGTGGCGGCCAAGGGGGTCGAAGACACGGCGTTCTACCGCTACTATCCGCTGGCGTCGCTCAACGAAGTCGGCGGCGACCTGGATGCCCGGCCGCTTTCGGCCGAGGAATTTCACCGGCTCATGCGGCAGCGCGCGGCGAATTGGCCGCATGCGCTCTCCGCCACGGCCACGCATGACTCGAAACGTGGCGAAGGCATGCGCGCCCGCTTGCACGTGCTCTCGGAAGCTGCGCACGATTGGGCCGAGGCATTCATGCGCTGGCAGAGGATGAACCGCGAGTTCGTTCGCGACGTCGACGGCGAGCCGGTGCCTGACGCCAACGAGGAGTATCTTATCTATCAGACGCTCGTCGGCACGTGGCCGGTTAAGCCCATGTCGCCCGACGAAATGAAACAGTACGAAGGCCGCATCGTGCAGTATTTGCAGAAGGCGTTTCGCGAGGCGAAAACCCACACATCCTGGATGAATCCGTCGGAGGCGTTCGAAACGGCCGCATTTGATTTTGTTCGCGATCTGTTGGGTCCGCCGGGCGAGCCGTTTCGAGCCGATTTGACTGCGTTTGTAAACGAAATAGCGGACAGCGGATTCGTCAACTCGCTCGCACAAACGCTTCTTAAGATTACGCTGCCGGGCGTTCCCGACTTCTACCAGGGCTGCGAGCTGTGGGATTTTAATCTGGTTGATCCGGACAATCGCCGCCCGATCGATTTCGAAGAGCGCCGCACCCGTCTCGATCAACTGCTGCGCGCAGCGGACACAGACTTGGAGCAAACAGCTCGTGACTTAGCGCGACGATGGCCGAGCGCGGATATCAAGTTGTGGGTCACCGCGCGCAGTCTCGCGCTGCGGCGCGACTGGACGGACGTGTTTTCGTTTGGCGATTACCTACCATTGACCGGCGTCGGCCCAGCGGAAAACAATCTGCTTAGCTTCGCACGTCAATTCAACGAGCGGTGCGCCATCACGGCAGTACCTCGACATTTCCATCAACTTTGCGGTTCGCAGCGCGAACCAAAGCGTGGCACCCCGCGCGCCGATTGGCAGGGCACACAGCTCGTTCTGCCACAAATCGGCAACGGCGCATGGAATTGCGTGCTTTGCGGCCGGACATTCGAAGCGCGCGGGCGCGATGGAAAGTCCGTGCTGGATGTGGCCGCAGTATTGGATGTTCTGCCGGTGGCCTTGTTAACGTCCGAATCGCAGTAAACTAGCGGTACTGGCGCCATGCCTTGATCATTCCAGGAGCGCGCGATGAAAGCGATCGTTTTTCACGATGTGGGCGACATTCGACTCGAAGATGTGTCCGAACCTACGATCCAGGAGTCCTCCGA
>DASXWB010001051.1:0-1520 GCA_036503915.1 Lacipirellulaceae bacterium
CTGTTCTAGTTGACTCACCGCGCGAACCCAAACGTCAGAAGCTGGCGTACAAACGCGCGCGTACCGGCTCCGACAATCAAAAAACGGGCGCGAAATCCTTCGACTTCGCGCCCGTCGAGCGTGTTAGCCCGTTTTTAAAACGCGAGACTCTACCGCAACGAAGCCGTCCGCTCTTCGTGCTGCTGCATCTTCTTCTGCTCGGCGATCGCCTTGTCGGCGAAGGCGTGAATCTTCTTCACGATCGCCGCATCGTCGGACGTGACGATGTGGATCGCGCCTGAGTGCGTGTCGATGTACTGCATCTTCGCGCCCGACTTATGCAGCTCGCCCGTCCCGGCGCACAGGCTGCATAGCTCGACCTCCTTGCCCTGCTTCGCGTCCGCCTTCACTTTGTTGATGGCCTGCATCATCTTGGCACCGAGTGCGTCGAACTCCTTTTTCTTCTCCTTCGGCACCGTCGTCAGGCATAGCATGCCATCCTCAATCTTGTGCGTCTCCCAGGTCATGTCCTTCATCAGCTCCGGCTTCTCAGCCATGTGCTTGCAGACCGCACACTTTTCCATTTCGGCCAGCATTTTTTGCTGCGCATCCTCAGCGAACACCAGGCTCGACCACAGGGCAACCAATCCAAGCCAGGTGAGCGAAACGATTGTCTTCATACGCGGGCTCCTTTGCGTGAGAGGACGAAAACACCCGGCCCCATTTTACGCCCGCGAACCCGCCCAAGGTTAATAAGGCATTAAGCCGGCAGATGGCGCGTCAGCGGCCAGCTCTCACTCCTGGCTCCCAGCTCTCAGCTCTCAACTTTCAGCCGGCCGTAGACAGTTAGACAGATGCCGCGGGGTGCCACTGCTGGCTTGTCCAGCAGTGCTCCTCAGCCTTTACCTTGCGGCCGCGCGGGGTGCCACTGCTGACTTGTCCAGCAGTGCTCCTCGGCCTTTACCTTGCGGCCGCGACCAAGTATTCGGCCGGCAACCGGGTGACTTTCGGTACACGAATCCCAACATCATACGGCATCGACTCGTACCAGCGAGCACTTGACCATTCCCAATCGATTGCACGGCTAACCAATCCTCGTCGTTCTGGGTTGCGGTGAATGTAATCGATTGCCGCCAGAACCGTATCAATAGACCACGCCATACGTGATTCGTGAGAAGGGGCAAACGGTGATAACACGAAAAGGTAAGTTCGTGGCAATGACCGGCGTCATGGTAGTGTCGCACTCGTTTTCGATGAGGGATTCGCGGCCGGGACATGAGGCAAGCGTACCGCACTTAAGCACTGCTGGACAAGCCAGCAGTGGCACCCGTGCTCTCCGCTCCCAGCCCCCGGTGTCCTCAACGGCGGCGGCGCAGCGCGGTTCGGGAAGCCGCGGCCAGCATGCCGATGCACGCCATGGCAAGCGACGAGCACTCTGGTATCAAGCCGGTGGGCGGCGTGACGCCGGCCACATAGATGCCGCCCGTGTAGGATGGGTAGGCGAAGTAGCTCAAAGTGAGGGCCCCGTCGTTGCCGCGGAA
>DASXWB010001052.1:0-3227 GCA_036503915.1 Lacipirellulaceae bacterium
GTGGCTCGTGGTGGTCGCGCCGTGCACGGTGGCCGTTCTGACAGCGATCGTGCTGGCGGGAATCCGGCTTTCAAGTCGCGTCAACATCGCCATCGTTTCGATGACGCTCGTTGCACTGGCGGCATTTGTGATCGGTGGCGCACCTGCCGTTACGGCGAACCGTTTGCAATTTACGCTGGAACCGCTGGCCCTGCTGCACGCCACCGCACTGATGTTCGTTGCCTACACGGGTTACGGGAGGATTGCCACACTCGGCGAGGAGGTTCGCGAGCCGCGCAGGACGATCCCGCGTGCGATCATCATCACGCTCATCGTCTCAGCGCTGGTCTACGTCGCCGTCGCGCTGGTCGGCGTTGGCGCGGCGGGCGGAGATGTGCTTGCGCGGGCGGCGACCGAGAAGGCCGCTCCGCTGGAAGTTGTATCCCGCAGCTTCCCGCTGCGCGTGCACGGAATCGTAGCCGTCGGCGCGATGACGGCGATGCTTGGCGTGCTGCTGAACCTGCTTCTGGGGTTATCACGCGTGCTCTTGGCGATGGGTCGCAGGGGCGACATGCCCGCCGCGACCGCCAATGCGTCCGTGGCCGTCGTGGTCGCCGGTGTTGCCATTGCCGCCCTGGCGGCCACCGGCAGCATCAAGACGAATTGGTCGTTCAGCGCTTTCACCGTGCTCGTCTACTACGCGATCACGAACGTTGCCGCGCTGCGATTGAGCCCACCGGAGCGACTATACCCGCGGTGGATCGCTTGGATCGGCCTTGCCGCTTGCTTGTCGCTGGCGTTTTCCGTGGAATGGCGAGTCTGGCTTGCCGGCTTGTCGCTTCTGGCGGCCGGTTTAATCTGGCATGTAATTCGAAAGACGCTTGTTCAACGCACGCAACAAACTCTAGCCGGCAGCGAATAGGAATTGAGAGCGAACGTCCGCCAGAGAATCAACCGCTGTTAGGTCGATCCGTGACGTTGATGCTACGTATTGGTGCGCATCCTCGTGCCAAACTGGACGCTGTTGGCGATTTCTTGCGGCGACAGGTCGGCTGGAAAATACGTGCCGCTGATTTTCGCTCCGTGCAGCGAGCAGCCCTCCATGTCCATGGCCCGCAAGTCGAGACCGCGCAGGTCGGCGTCGCGCAGGTAAGCGTCGCGCAGGATCAATTTGCTCACGTCGACGTTGCGCAGGTCGACGCCGCGCAAATCGGCGCCTGAAAAATCCACCTGCGTGCGACCCGCGGTGTGCTGTTCGAAGTGGGCGATGTCGTCGGCGCGCAAGTCGCGATAGGCCGGGTCGTCGATCAATTTTGGGGCGGCCATTTGGGTTTCTCCTTACCCAAAGATAGCACGCCAAATCGATTTCGGATTGCGGATTAATTTCGTTGGAATCCGAAATCCGCAATCCGAAATCCGCAATTCTTACAGTCCCGCCGCGCACCATGGGCAGTGCGTCCAGAAATCGCGCACGACGCCCCAGCCGCATTTGGAACACATGTCGGAGCTGCCGGCGATCTTCCAGGCCTGGCGTACCTTGGTGCGGCACCACGGACAGTAGCGCATGAACGGCATCAGCTCGCCGCGGTCGCAGCGCGGGTTGCGGCAGCGGGCCGTATAGCGCCGGTCGCTGTAGCGGCGCTCGGAAACATCTTCGAATCCGGGCCCGTAGCACCAGGCGCAAAACCGCCAATCGAGCTTCGCGCCGCGCTCGCACCGCGGGCAACAGGAGGGAAACGTCGTCTCGTCGCGCAGTACCTTGCGGCCCGTGCCGCACCACGGACAGGCCAGCATGGCTTCGGACACTGGGCCGGCGCAGCGCCCACATTGGTAATTCGTGGCCAGTTGCCGCCCGAATTGTCGCAAGAACTGCTGCTGCCGAATTTCTTTCCAATGCCGTTGCGTGGAGGGCTTTGTCTTGCGGCGTTGCCGGCGATGAACGCGGAAACGCAACACCTTGGGCTTGGCCCGCAGATACGCGGCCAGCATCTGCCCGCCGTCTTCGAAGCGCCGGCTGGGCTTGAGCTCCAGTGAGCGCTTGAGCAGCGCGATCATATCCGGATGAAGCGTGTACTTCAGTTTCGTATATCCGGCCAGCGGCCACTCGAACGGCCACTCCGGCAAGCGGCCGGAAAACATCTGCCACAGCACGAGCCCCGTAGCAAACACGTCGCTGCGGCGCGATGGCCGGCCCATCGCCTGCTCGGGCGCCATGTAGCCCACGGTGCCGGCGCCCGATGCGGAGATCGTGCGATGGGCCACTTTCGAGATGCCGAAATCCGTGAGCCGCAGCCGGCCGTCGCCGAAGAGCAGCAAGTTGTCCGGCTTCACGTCGCAGTGAATCACATGCTGCTCGTGGGCGAACGCCACCGCGCGAAGCAGCTGTTCGCCATAGTCGAGCGCCGTGCGCAGCGAAATCCGCCGCGCGAGCCGCGCTTCCAGCGACTCTTCGCCCAACGGAAGCGCGATCACCAGGTGACCATCGATGAAGTCGGCCGACTTCAGGCCGAGAATATTGGGATGCGTGAGCTTTGCCGCCAGGCGCACTTCGCGCGAGAAGTCGTCGAGCGACTCCTTCGTGACCAACCCCTTGTGCGGAATTTTCAGCGCAACGTGAACGCCTTCCAGCGTGTCGTGCGCGCGGAATACCGTCGCATAAGGCCCGTTGGCTAAACGGGCCTTCAGCTTGTACTTGCCGATTTTCTGTCCGGGCTTCAGCACTGCGTGCGTGAGTAGGTGAGTAAGTGAGTAAGTGAGTAAGTGAATGAGCAAACTATTCACCAGCTAGCCATCGCCTTGTTTTGAGCGGCGGAGGTAAGCGATGTAGCTATTGATTTTGGCGATTAGCTCGCGCGCGTCGGCCTTCAGCTCTTCTGCCAAGGCCTTATCGCCATAACATTCATCGAGACAAGTGTTGTAGTCATCAATCAATTCTCCCACCGAGCCGCGCGCTGTTTGACAAAAATGGATATTCTCTAGGTAGTGCCAACGACCGTGACCTTCTGCAATGTTATTCGTAACCGATACGGCAGCTCGCCGCATTTGCGTGCCAAGGCAGAATTTCTCGTCGGCCGGCAGCTGTTTGATAAGCGTGTAAGTTTTCTTGCGAAGGCGTCGCGCGACGTTGTACAGATCAAAACTGTCCAGATCGAAGTGACTGTGATAAGCCATTTGTGAAACACTTACTCACTTACTCACCTACTCACTTACTCACCTCACAGCGTGGCCATATCAATATTATTGAAGTT
>DASXWB010001053.1:0-3884 GCA_036503915.1 Lacipirellulaceae bacterium
CGGTAGTGAGGGCGAAACACTTGTGGCCGTAGACTATGATGGCAAGCAGCAGTTTGAGGTGCCGCTGCCCACAACCGACGTCGATCACGTCGATGATATGTCGGTGGCGAAGGATGTGCCGTGGGCGGCCGTGGCCATGCGCGGCGGGCTTATTAACATCGTTGATTTGGATTCAGCGCGGATCGTGGCGCATGTCGCCGGTCAGGGCATGAGGCCGCAGGTCGCCTGGCTGGAACGCGACGATCAATCGCCTTTGCTAGTCGTTGCCACCGGGAGTGAGCTGAATGCCTTCAATATCACGCCGACTGACGTGAATGCCGGTGCTGAAGCTACCATTGCTGAGGAACCGGTCGAAGTTGAATCCCAACCATAAGTTAACGAACGAATCTAATCGCTGTGCAGCAAGCGACACGTTCGAGCCTAAACGAAAGAAACGTTTCGACGCGGGTGGCGAAGCGCAGCGCCATTGCCAATGCCGACCTTTCCACCAGTGTTGAGCGTGCTACCGATCTCACTCGCCCGAAGAGATCGATTCCAGAACGAAGCGCAAGCCAGCCTGCATATCGTCCGGCCCAGATATGGTCCGTTGGCTTCCAAAAAGATTTAGCATCCGCACTCTGCTGATCCTAATTGCATTGGTGGCCTTCGCACTCGTCGCGTGGCGCGAATGGACGCAGTGGAATGAAGCACATTACCGTTACGAACGCGCTTTGGCAGCATGGAAGGTCGGCAATACAAGAACTTCGGATGTTGTCGACGAAGCCGAGGCGCTCTACGACGCGGAGTCGCGAACAATTTGGATGCCTCGGTCAACAGCGCGGAAGCGTCATGCTGGGAGGCTAAGCAAACTTGCCGACGGCATGGAAGTGCGCTCGATTTTGACGACATCGTGGGAAGCGACTCGAGAGTACCGCATGTTCGCTGAGCAGCTCCGCGCGAAAGTTGCAGGTCTTTTCTCCAAAGACGTTTCAATCAGCGACTCAAGGTGAGTCCCAAACGGCCCGAAGTGTAGGGATTATTGCTGCCATACGCGCTACTCGCCTCGGCGCTCTTGGCCCAGATCACGTCGCCATTTGCCAGTTCGAGGCCGACCGCGTCGATCTCGTTCCAGCCCGCAACGGCGGGCGAGTCGATATAGAGCTTGATGCGGCCGGTTTTTACGCCCGCGCTTATGGGCAGGCGTGACACGCCCATGCCGGCCGTGGTGGGTGTCGGGTCGGTGCCTTCCCAAAGAACCTTTTCGCTGCCCCACTTCGGATAGTGGCTGACTTTCACTACGGCGCCGGGGTTGTATGTCTCGTGCACGACCACCGCGACCGGCACGACCGACTTCTCGTATTCGAGTATGAGCCATTCCTTTTGATCGTCCTGCGACGCCGGGGCCCAGGCCGTGCTGATGTCGCCGGGGCCTGACGTATTCGGCTCCCCGATCACCTGATCGACGCCCCAACCCCTTGACGGGTTCTGGATGCGATACAGCTCCGCGGCCAGCCGCTCGTGGTCGCGCCACCAGGCCAGCGAGATCGCCAGAATGGCGACCAATAGCAAGATCGTCACGATGCGGAAGCGGATCCACTTCCACGGCTGCTTCGGAATCGGAATGGTCAGCCGGTAGTATTCCATGCGACCGCAGCGATCCGATTTCGAAAACCCCCGGCGAAGCCGGGAGCTGACGGATTTACTCCAGCGCGATCGCCCGGGCAAGCGGCTGCAGCACGCCGTCGACGACGTAGCCGTCGACCACGTCGCGGCAAAGGCGCGCCAGGCCGTCGATCACCTCGACGTAGGTTGTGTCGACCGGCAAGCTGCCGTACTGGCGGGCCGTAACGTACACGCTCACCTGCTCATCCTGGAATTCGCCCGTGCGAATTTGATAGGCGTTCGTGCGCGTCTCCACATTCACGCGACATTGCGTGCGGCATTCCTCGTCCAGCGCGAACGTGAGCGCCGGCTCGTTGCTGATGAACATGGTGCCCGGCATCGAGGTAAGCCTCTCAAACGCAGGGCACACGCCAAGCGCCTCGGCGATGAGCTGGTTCTGATTGCCGCGGTACGTGAAGTCGAAGCCCATCATGAGGTCGAGCGCTTCGCAATCGAGCCGGCTCAGCGATAAGCCATACGGCGCGAGCTCCAGCGCGTGCCGATGCTGCGCGAGCGCCGACTCGAATGAATCTGGATTGACATACCCCGAGCAGATTCGCCGTGTCTCCACCGAGCACCAGCGGTAACTGCCTCGTTCCTTGTCGGCTTCCAGAACAAAGTCACCCTTGTCGCGCGCATAGAAGTTCCGCATCTCCGGATACTTCTTTTGCATCTGCTCGAAATAATGAAGGATCGCTTCGCGGCTGCCCGAGAGTTCCATCTCGGTGCTCAGGTTCATGCTCACGTAGTAGTCATCAGCCAACGAATGATAGGAACTCATCGCTTGCGATACGCCTCCTGATTCATCGTGTCGGCGCGCTGGATAATACTGAGAATACGCAATTTTCTTCGGGCTTCAATTCAGTCTTGAGCGAGAAATCCACAAGTTTTCAACGGCCGCCCCAACCGTTTAACGAAGTTTGGCGCGCCTCTCGACGCCCCCTTTATCAAGTATAGAATGAACGCTTCCAGAGTGTCAAAATAACTGAGCTAGCCGATTCGAGAGGGAGGATAACATGATGCTGTCCACGATCGAGCGTTCAAGTGTAACGATTCGCAGCCCCGCAACAAGCGCCTCGCCACGGGATCAAATCTCCGCGATAGCATTTCCCACCGCGCTGGATTGGATGGCGCTCGCCTGGAGTGAGGACACGCTTCGCGGCATCGTGTTCGGATACCCATCGCAGCGCCAGGCAAAATTCGCGCTGGGACGGATACAATATTCGCCTGGACAATTCTGGCATTTTCCGACGGCCAGTCAACTCGCGGATGAGCCCAAGTGGGTCGCAGAGTTGATGGCCGGCCTCGAGCGTTTCGCTGAGGGCGAGCCGGTGGATTTCTCCGACGTGCCGCTCGGAGTGGACCATCTATCACGGTTTGGCCGACGCGTCGTCGCGGCATGCCGTGCGATTTCGTGGGGGCAGGTGACAACCTACGGCGATTTGGCGGCCGCCTGCGGATCGCCCGGCGCGGCCCGCGCCGTCGGCTGCGTGATGGCTCGCAATCGCTTTCCACTGGTCGTGCCATGCCATCGCGTGCTGGCCTCCGGCGGCGGCCTCGGCGGTTACTCGGCGCCCGACGGCCTGCGCATGAAACGGCGGCTGCTCGCGATGGAGGCGACCGCGTAACGCGATCCTTGCGCTCGCAACTGGGGCTATGCGTCACCAGCCGCTGGAGCGTGCTTGGACATCCGCGAGGATGAATCCGAGCATGATCAATAGCCAGAAAAAGCCGCCGGCCGCGAACAAGCGCACCAGCGGCGAGCCGTAGCGCACGTGCATGAAGAAGAGCACGATGAGAATCGCTTTAGCGATTGCGATTGCCAATGCGATCGGCACATTCGCGGCGCCCAAATCCCGCTGCGCGGCGGCCACGGTCAGCACCAGCAGCAACATCAACCAGGCGCTCACGATGAAGTAAGTCTTTTTGGCCACAACGTGATGCATGGGCGGAAGCTCTCAGCGGATCAAATACAATAGTGGGAATAGAAAGACCCACACAATATCGACGAAGTGCCAGTACAGGCCGGTCATCTCTACCGGCGTAAAGTAATCGCTCGAAAAGGCGCCGCGCCGCGCGGCTGCCAAGAGCACGCCAAGCAGCCCGATTCCGATCACCATGTGCGCGGCGTGGAGTCCGGTCAAAGCGAAGTAAAACGAGAAGAAGATTTCCACCGGGCCTTCGTCAATTTCGCGTGCTTCGGCAGCACCGGGCGACGAGTCGTGTTTCGTCGCATCGCCACT
>DASXWB010001054.1:0-3702 GCA_036503915.1 Lacipirellulaceae bacterium
ATCTCTATTCCGAGCCGCCGCCGGCCGATCTGGCGGAAGATTGCCCGCGCGATCTTTCTGACCTGGTGATGCAGCTCCTGGCGAAAGATCCGCAGGACCGACCGGCGAGCGCGGCCGATGTGCACGCCGCGCTGGAGGCTATCCTCGGCGGCCGGCGCGTAAAATTCGTTCCGCCGCGGCGCGTGGAAACTTCTCTCGATATCGACGCTTCGGCGATTTCCGAAGCCGATCCGACGTTGCCTTATTCCAACACGAGCGTTACGGTGGTAACGCCAGCCACGTCTTCCTCAGCCCAAGCCAGAACGAAACGACGATGGCTCATTGTGATCGGCGTGATCGCATCACTCGCGTTTATTTGCGCCGTCCTATTATGGCTCCGCTTGTAATAGCGAGACCTTGTCTGGCGTCTCATACTCAAAGGTAAAGCAAGGCCCGCAGCTTGGCATCGATTTCATGGGCGGTCGCTGATGATACGAATCCGATCCGGCGCATGATGCTCCGCCCGTGAACCGTAGCAAGTTTATGCAGGCGGAGCACAGAAATGGTCTTAAGATTCGTTGTAGCATGAGCCGGAAGGTTCGGGTCGAGCACTATATCAGATGGCAAAAGCGATCCGGGGATAACCGAAGAGATGTAAGCGACCAATATTTCCGGCACGCTGCCGACAGGCTCAGTTAAGGTCAGCACCGGTCGCAATTTCATTCCTGGGCTTCCGCCGAATGGGAAGCTAGACAGATAAATCTCATCTGGTTGGATCAACTGGTTCCCCGTCGGCAATTGTATAGATGTCTTGGCGAGGATCGCTCAAATCTTCAGCCCACTCGAAACCAATTCCTTGAAACCACGCATGACCAGCTTCATCTTCAGCCGTGTTTGCGGCAATCCAAATTGTTACAGGGCCAGGCGGCACGGAACCAGGAACATTTGCTGAAAGGTGATGGTTGTCGTCGACGAAACCATCAACTCGAATCGCATCCATCTCACTTCTCCAACTAAATTCCAATCAAAACGATAATTCGCGCATCAATACCTGTTGCAACGTCCTATTGTAACCTACTCGGCACTGGTCTTCGCTGCCTGGCGCGCCTTCGCACGCAACTCATCGCTCGTCCAGCCGTGGCGCTCGGCGTCGAGCAGCAGGCGCTTTTGGAGGTGTTCGGGCAAACGGGCCACTGCGGCGTGGGCCGACCAGGAGAGGCTTGCCACCCGGTTTTCGATTGGCACACGGCGGGCCACTGAGGCGTAGCGATTGAGCATTTCCGCCGAAACGTCTCCTTCACACATTTGGGAAAACGCTTCGCCGAAACGGTCCTCGCCGGCGTTCAAGAGGTCGCCGATCCACCACGGACCGGCGCGTTGGCACCACAGCGCGAATTGCAGCGGCCCTTTCCACTCATTCAACTCCGGTTTGCCCGAAATGCGCACGCCCACGGACGTAAAGTGGAACGGCCCAACCGAGATTTTGGGAGGCATCGAGGGCATTGGGGGCGAGCCGATTTCGGATTTCGGATTTCGGATTGTCGGGTTGTATTCTAATCCGCAATCCGCAATCCGAAATCCGAAATTACGGCGGCGTTGTAGCCCATCTTCGAGCAATATAGTATGGAGCGTATGCCCGGATCATCATCGCCTTCGCGGTTTTTCGGCCAGTTTCCGCAAACGCGCCTGCGCCGTTTGCGGCGGCACGACTGGTCGCGCCGCCTTTTGTCGGAGGCCCGGCTGTCGGTTGACGACCTGATCTGGCCGCTGTTCGTAATCGAAGGCAGCAAGCGACGGGAGCCGGTCTCGTCGATGCCCGGCGTCGAGCGGCTCTCAATCGACTTGCTCGTCGAAGCCGTTGGACGGGCCGTCAAGCTCGGCATTCCGGCGGTTGCGCTTTTTCCAGTCACGCCGCCGGCGCGCAAAACGCCTGACGGCGACGAGGCGCTTAACCCGGAGAATCTCGTTTGCCGGGCCGTCCGCGCGGTGAAGCAAGTTCATGGTGACGCGATCGGCGTCATCTGCGATGTGGCCCTCGACCCGTACACGAGCCACGGTCAGGACGGGCTGGTGCGCGACGGCTATGTTGTGAATGACGAAACGATCGACGTCCTGTGCCGCCAGGCAATCGTTCAAGCCGAAGCCGGCTGCGATGTCATCGCCCCGTCCGACATGATGGACGGCCGGGTGGGCGCAATTCGGCGGGCCCTCGACGAACGCGGATTTGAGCGCGTGCTCATTCTTTCCTATGCGGCCAAATATGCGTCCGCCTTCTACGGCCCTTTCCGCGACGCCGTGGGGTCTGCCGCCAATTTGGGTTCCGGCGACAAGCGGACCTATCAAATGGAGCCGGCCAACGCAAACGAAGCGCTGCGCGAAGTCGCGCTCGATCTGGCCGAAGGGGCGGACATAGTAATGGTCAAGCCCGGCATGCCTTATTTGGACATCGTGCGGCAAGTTAAGGACGCTTTCGCCGTTCCAACGTTTGCGTATCAAGTCAGCGGCGAATATGCCATGATCTGCGCTGCGGCCCAAAACGGCTGGCTCGATCGCAACAAATCGATTCTCGAAAGCCTGTTGGCCTTCAAGCGCGCCGGAGCCGACGGCGTTCTAACCTACTTCGCACTCGAAGCCGCTCAGTTGCTAGGGCGATAGTGCTGTTGCAGACGAACCTGGAGAGACTAATGCAGACGGGCTGGCAGCGATTCTTCACCTTAACTCGCGCGTTGCGCGGGCTTGCCGCCATGCTCGCGATCCTGATTTGCGCCGTTGCTGGCGGCCAGGAAATCGAAAAGTTCATCGCGAAACCAGTCGACATTTCCGACCGCTTCGAAACCGACACGCGGGCCAACTATCGCGTTATCGGCGATGTCGAGTGGTCGACATTGAAGCTCATTGTTCCGGCAAAAGCGTCGCTGATCCACACTCAAACGATTGAGGCCGATTTCCACGTAAAGTTCGACGTCTGGCCCACCAAATTCGACGCAAAGGAGCAATGCGTCTCGCGAGTTACATTTGTTTTGACCAACGGCGGGGAGGTCTTTGTTGCCGTTGCGCGCGAGCGTCAGGGTTCACGCATCGCGCGCCAAGTAGTTGTGGGAGAATCACAAAGGTCCAGCCGGGCCAGCGAGCCCGAAGTCGAACACCTGAATGCTTCGCCGGTCTTCTTTGTCTCGGGCGACGTCGAACATTGGGCCATCAATTACAAAAATGCGGAGATGGAAATCCGCTGCAACGACCAGCTCGTCACGACGGCAAGCGCTCATATTGGCACGTCATGGTGCGTCGCATTGGCGTTCAGCCAACTCTCAGGCGAGGCGGAAATCACTAAATTCACTTTGCAAGGTCGCGAGGCGGGCTATTCCCCGGCTCAACGCAAGCTTTACGAGGAGACAATCGCCTTGCGCACCAAGGCAGAGGAGGCGCTTGCCGCCGGGAACGTGAAGCTGGCGATACGCACGGAGCAGCAGCGAATTCCGCTCATGGAAAAGGCCTTCGGAAAAGATCACTCTTCAATAGGGCTGGTTCACGACTGGGTGGCCGGTGTTGCGCAGCGGATGGGGCGCCACGACGCGGCAAAGCGGTACTATGGCCAGGCCGCGGATGTTTTCGCCAAGTCGCTGGGCGAGGATAACCCGGAAACACTGCGGATGCGCGTGAACATGGCCGCGGCGACGGCCGAGCTAGGACAACTCGACGAGGCCGAGGCGATTGCGCGACCGG
>DASXWB010001055.1:0-2318 GCA_036503915.1 Lacipirellulaceae bacterium
CGGCGGCTCGACGCCGGCAACTGCGCTGATCCGTTGTTTAATCACCAAGTCGATATGCGGTTGGACGGAATCAACTCGTGGCACGAGAGTTTTCAGATTGATTCCGGCGGCACGGGCTTGGGACACGCGGCGGGCCAGTTCCCGGGCAAAGCGCGTACGGCCGGCCGTCGGTCCGACCCAATTTGCGTCGCCTAGAATCGCCAGCTCATGCGCGCCTGCGGATCGCAGGATGAGCGGTGTTGCAGCCGAGTATGCCGGATCACTGACGGCCCATGTCACCGGCAAACGGGTTTCATCAGCCAAACGGAGGATGTGGCGCACGAATTCAGCCAGCTTCGGGTGCTTTTCGGAACCGGCCTCGCTTGGCGAGTCGAGGTGCACCGTCAAAAGAAAATGGCCGGTGCGTTGTTTTTGCCAAGCGCGTTCGTTCGTGCGCGACATAGAATCCCTTCCTGCCCCGCCGTGGCAGTGCCCAATCGACCGAAAGGGTCGCAGGGCCTTCCATCTTTTTCGGACTCGCGGCGACAGCAACTGGATGGAAACAACGCTAGCGACGATCAGGCGACGTTGGTAAAGCCT
This sequence comes from Lacipirellulaceae bacterium, assembly GCA_036503915.1. Lineage (GTDB taxonomy): Bacteria > Planctomycetota > Planctomycetia > Pirellulales > Lacipirellulaceae > JABDGM01. Next base: position 580 of record DASXWB010001055.1, read on the forward strand.
GCGAGTTGCGCGGACGAGACCGGCGCTTTGACCGGATGCGTGTGGGCTCGATGGGCCGCTGACTCCATATACCCTGCGGCCCAAGCGACGGCCAGCCCCATAAGCATCGCGATGGAAAGCTTCACGCGGTCGTGCTGGTGAAACTGCAGCTCGGGCAACAGATCGCTGAGCGAAATGCACAGAAACGTGCCGGCCGAAAACGCCAGCGCATAAGCAACCCAGAGTTGCTGCGCGCCGGACGGGCCATGGCCCTCGCTCATGAGGCCAAAGTAGAACAAAAGCGCTCCCGCCGGAATAGCCAAGGCGAACAATGCGTTGACGGTGTGCCGCCAGGTCAGGCTCCACCCGCCGCGAGCCATCAGCATGCCGATGGTCATCGCGTCAAACGGCTTGTGCAGAAAAATCACCAGGAACGTGCCCAGTCCCGCGAGGCGCGAAGCGTCGTCGCCGTGGCCGACGGCCGCGGCCAACGCCACGCCATTGAGCACGCTATGCAGGGCAAGCCCCAGCGCCGCGCCACTCCAGGAAAGGCCGTGCGAATGCTCGCCGCTGTGCGAATGATGTTTGTGGTTCGAAGCGTGCGAGCTTGCGCTCATTTCAGGCGCGTCATGGTGGTGATAGGAAAAGAAACGTTCAATGAAGAACATTGCTAAGACGCCGGCCAATACGGCGATCATCGACCGGCCGACGGCCCGCATCATCGCCGAATCGCCGCGGACTGCATCGCCGGGAAGGGCGGAGCCCGTGACGACCAGTACCACGATTTCAGCGATTGCATGCGGAAGCATGTGCAGCACAGCTACGCCCAGCATCACGCCGGCCACGAAGCTCACCGCAAACTGCATTCCGCGGTGCGTCAGCCGAAACCACACCGGAATCATGCCGCCGAGGACCGACGCCATCAGAATCAGCGCGCAATAGTATGCCAACAGGGTGATATTCGGCATCGATGTGGACTGGATGTTGGATGCTGGATGCTGGATGCTAATGGACGGCCCCGAATCGGGCTCCAGTATCCAGCATCTTGCATCCAGCATCCAGTATCCGTGCCATGCGCGCCTGTATTCAACGAGTCACCGAGTCGCACGTCACCGTTGATGACGCCGTCGTCGGCCGAATCGGAAAAGGCCTCGTCGTGCTCCTTGGGGTTGCGAGTGGCGACGGAGAGGATCAGGTCAGTTGGCTGGCCGACAAGATCGTCGGATTGCGCGTGTTTGAAGACGAAGAGGGCAAGATGAATCGCTCGCTCGGCGAGGTCAAAGGGGCGATGCTCGTGGTGAGCCAGTTCACGCTCTATGGCGACTGCCGCCGCGGCCGCCGGCCGAGTTTTACTGAGGCCGCGCCGCCGGAGCTGGCCGAGCGGCTTTATGAGGCGTTCGTCGCGCGGGTTCGCGCGGCCGGCATCGAAGTCGCCACCGGCCGCTTTCGTGAGCACATGCTCGTCTCGCTCGTGAACGACGGGCCGGTCACACTATGGATCGACACGGCGGAGAAATGAGGGGCCGGAAGTCTTCAACACGTGAGCAACAACTTTGCGGGAATGCAATACGGCAAACGTCGATTCATCGCACGCGTTCGACTTCCGACCCCATTGACGCCGCCCCGCTCAAGGGGTCGGGAGTCGAGTGCGTATTCTAATTGGTGCATTATCCCAGGTCGCTAACTATCATAGTGACCATGGTTATTGAAGACTCCCGACCCCGGACCGCTCGCCGGTCACTGCGCTCCATTGGTCATCG
>DASXWB010001056.1:0-2741 GCA_036503915.1 Lacipirellulaceae bacterium
CGCCGAATTCGAGAAAATCGCCCACGAGCTGGTGGAAGCCGGCGAGCCGCTCACCGTCGAACGTCTCAAAACCGAGTACGGCAAACTGCTGGCCGATTACTTTGGCCCGGATTTCGCGATCGACGACGAGCTCAAGCTTGAATGCCTGCGTATCCCGCACTTCTACAATGCATTCTACGTGTACAAGTACGCCACCGGCCTGTCGGCGGCCATCGCGCTGAGCGAGCGTGTACTTTCCGGTGGCAAACAGGAACTCGACGATTACTTGTCATTCCTCAAGGGCGGCTGTTCGAAGTGGCCGCTCGAGCTGCTCAAAGACGCCGGCGTCGACATGGCGAGTCCCGCACCCGTCGAAACGGCACTGGCTTACTTTGAGCGATTGGTGCTCGATCTCGATGAATTGCTCTAGCCTATCGACTTGCTTGAGCCTTCGATTGCGATCGTGTCGCGAGCGCGGCGAAGAATCGATAAGCGATGCGATGATGTCCCGTAAGATGCCAGTCCTCGCGCCGTGGCGGCAGCGCGAGAGCGAGCCAGGCGACAACGCTCGACGAAATTGGAAACGTAACGCTTGGGTACATTCCAAGGCTGGTCAAGAACTCAGGCAATGCGTACGCGACGATGGCCGTGATCAGCGGCGCTATGAAAGCGACATCGTACCCGGGAATCACGAGTCGAAGCGTCGCCACGCGACCTAAAATCGAAATCGGTGGCGCGTACCCCCGGAAATATACCCATAACCGCCCCAATAGACACAAAATCACAACCCATGCATACATCATCTTGTAGATGTCAACGATCTCAGGAAAATCGCGAAAATGAAAGAACAGATAGAACTGCAGCCAGCCGATGCACAGCGCGAGTCCAGCGGCCTGCGCGTGGCTTATGCGCCAACTCCAGCGGGATCGGTTTACTGGGGGCAAAGGCCAGCCGGCAGACGCCTCGATGTCGCTTGATCGTGGCGATAGACTCAGCCATTCCTGTAATTCACGTTCGAACGGGAAAGCACGCAGCATCTGGCGCGTTCCCAGATACGCGACGGCGTACATTAGCGCGGCCACGAGTAGAAGGGCGATCGGACTGCGGATCACCAGTATCAACACGCCGCCCAGAAAGCTGCTAATCAGAGCGGACCGATTGATGGCGACCTTCCAGTGACTGTATGAAAGCGTTAGCGAATACGCGACCAGGAATAGAGTTGCGACCGACAGTAAGCTGACCACGCCACGCGGAAGGAGGGCCGTAGACACGCCGATAATCACCACATCCTGCCACACCAGCTGGATTGGGCCGAGGGGCAGCGCCTCGAGGTGCCGCCACGATGACGCTTTCAGCCAGCGCCCGTAAGGCAGATTTTCAACGGGGTTAAAGTACGTCGCTCGAAAAAGTGAGTAGGCCACGGCCGTACACCAGATGAGCATAATCCGGAACTCATCCAGCGAGTCCCAAGCATCCGAGTCACCCAGCCAAGAACGAACGTATGCGAAAAGGTACGCGCTTCCAAACAGGCCGAAGAATACCAATATCGTCCAGTCTGCCGGCAAGACGACACGCAGCCAAGTGTGGATTCGATGCAACATCACTTATCCGCTCCGTCTCCACGTTCGAAGTACAATTCGATATTGTGCAGCGTTTCGGGATTCAACAACCGCTGCAGCACTTCCGCCAGCGAGCCGTCGGTGTCCGTGCGGCGGCGCAAGCCGTCCGCCGTGTCGAAGGCGGCCAGTTGCCCGTCGCTGATGACTGCAATACGGTCGGCTAGCTCTTCCACCAGTTCAGGTACCGGCGTCGTCATGACGATGGTCACATCATCTCGCGCAGCCAAGCCTTGCAGGACGCGCTTCAGCGCGAGGATCCCTGACGGGTCAAGTCCACCGGAATATGGTTCGTCTAAAAACAAATACGGGGCCTCGGTGATCAGCGCGCTCGAAAGCGCAATCTTTTTGCGCTGGCCGGTTGAATAGCTGTAAATCGGCTGGTCACCTTTTTCTTCGAGATTAAATAAACGCAGCAACCGATCCGCGTGATCAAACAGGCGCAACTCATCGACGCCGTACAGACGGCCGATGGCCAGCATATATTCGCGTCCTGTGCGCATGGTCGGCAGCCAGGCGTCATCGGGCAGGTAGGCGATCTTCCTGCGCAGCTCGCGTTCGCCATCGACCGATTCGCGCCGCGCGATGCCGTCGATTTGCACGAAGCCGCAGTGTGGCCACAACACGCCGGCCAGCACGCCCAGGAGCGTCGTTTTGCCCATTCCGTTGGGGCCGACAACGACAACCACCTCGCCAGTTTGCACTTCGAAGCTGATGTTTTTGAGAATCGGCCGAACGCCGTAGTGATGCGTTACATCGACAACGCGGATCATGGTTCAATACTCCCTCCCCCTTGCGGGAAGGGCCGGGAGGGGTGTTTTCTTACTTGGATCGCTTCGCAGAAGATTTTTCCGAGCTGCTTCGGATATCGCGTCGCGGCCGCTCGGTCGGCCGCGCGACGAAGCTCGTCAGTATGAGTCCCGCGACTAGCCCGGCCCCAAGAACGACTAGCAGCGGCAGCGGCCCGCTTACGTCGTCCCATTCTTTCAGACCGTGGTCCAGGTTCGCGCCGAAGATCGCAGTCGCCGTCGCAATCGGAAAGAAGAACGCCACGAGCAGGTTGAGCCTGTGCGTTGCCACCGACATCTGGTAGCTGCTCTCCGCCTGCTGCTCGGCCTGCCAGGCAATAGCAAAATCGAGGCCATT
>DASXWB010001057.1:0-3038 GCA_036503915.1 Lacipirellulaceae bacterium
TCTTTCGGACTCAGCTTGAGGGCAGCGCGGATCAATGAGAGATCAACACCGTTTTCGTCCTGTTCGCCGTACCAAAGAGGGCTTTGTGGATCGAGGGTGCTAACGGGCCGGTTCATGGTTTAATTATAGCAATCCCCCCGAAAATGCGACAGCCTGCGTCAAGTGTTATCAGGATGCCGTCGAGAAGTTTGGAGCGACCCATCGAGCTTGCTATTCTTCGCGGATTGGTTTGTTGAATTCGCTATGCCACAATCGCATCGGCCTCGATTTCAATGAGAGCTTCGTCGTCGATAAGACGGGCGACTTCGACGATCGTCGTTGCCGGGCGGATGTCTTTGAAGACGCTGCCGTGAACGCGGGCGACTTCTTCCCATTGGCTGATGTCGGTGACAAACGTGCGCGTGCGGATGACGTGCTCCAGCTTGCCGCCGAGCGCTTCGATCGTCGCACGAATGATGGCCAGCGAGCGGGCCGCTTGCTCGCCGATCGATTTTGGATACGTGCCGTCGGCATTGATGCCGACGCAGCCTGTCACCGCGATGACGTTGCCGCTGCGAACCGCGCGGCTGTAGCCCATGATGGGTTCCCACTTCGCGCCGCTTGAGGCGCACTTTCGACCGTGGCGCTCTTCGACCGTGATTTTGACGTCAGACATTTGTCTAGTGAACTCCCTTCGCCGCCAGCCAGCGTTCGGCGTCGAGCGCGGCCATGCAGCCGGTGCCGGCCGATGTGATCGCCTGGCGATAATAGTCGTCAGCCACGTCGCCGGCGGCGAACACGCCCTCGACGCTCGTGGCAGTGCGGAACGGCTTCGTCCATCTGATGTAGCCTTTCTCGGTGAGTTCAACCTGGCCCTTCACCAGCCCGGTATTCGGCGTGTGACCGATGGCAAGAAAGACGCCGCCGGCCGGCAGCTCGCGGTCGTTGCCGCCGGTGGTGCTGCCTAATCGCACGCCGGTGACGCCTTCCTTGTCGTTGCCCTGCACTTCTTCGAGCGTCTGGTTCCACTCCATTTGAATCTTTGGATTGGCAAACGCGCGATCCTGCATGATCATGCTGGCTCGCAATTTGTCGCGGCGGTGGACGATGTGAACCTTCGACGCGTATTTCGTCAAATAGGTGGCCTCCTCGACGGCCGAATCGCCGCCGCCGACGACGATGAGCGGCTTGTTGCGGAACCTCGGCAACGCGCCGTCGCACACGGCACAGGCGCTCACGCCGCGGTTTTTGTACGCTTCCTCGGAAGGCAGGCCCAGATAATTGGCTCGCGCGCCGGTGGCCATGATGAGCGTGTGGGTTTCGTGCGAAGCGCCTTCGCGCGATTGGACCACGAACGGCCGCCGCTGGAGATCGACCTTTACGATGTCGTCAGTCAGCACGCGCGTGCCGAAGTTGATCGCCTGCTGCCGCATCAGCTCCATCAACTCAGGGCCGGTGACCGCATGCTTCCCTTCGTGGATCGCCATGTACTGCAGCCGCTCGGGTGCTATCGCGGTTTCCAGAAAATGCTTGAGATCGCCGGCCGGATAGCCGGCGTAGTTCTCGACTTCGGTCGTGAGCGCAAGTTGACCGAGCGGCAGCGTCCCGGCGAGCCGATTCTCCTCAGTAACTGCACCTTCAAACACGAGCGGCCGAAGCTCCGCCCGCGCGGCATAAATCGCAGCCGACCAGCCGGCCGGTCCGCTTCCGATGATAAGTACGTTTTCCGCTGCCACACTCTAACTCCTGCGAACGATTTCACTTCAATGGCAGAAATTATAGGGCTTCGGCGCTTCGCGTCCACGCCCCACGCGCCTTGCTGCGTTTGCCGGCCAAAGTTATCGTGAACGTAGGTCAGTGAACGTAGGTCAGGCTGTGCCTGACCTTCCCAGCTTTTCGCGTGATCATCGAACATGTCAGGCAAAGCCTGACCTACGGCGCGAGCGATGACATGAGTCTCTTAGCAGTCGTGGGAATATCGGCGGTCGTGCTCATCGCGGCCTATTTTACCTACGGGCGCTTCCTGAGCCGCTTCCTGGCGCTCGACGCGGCCCGGCCGACGCCGGCCGTCGAAATGCGCGACGGGGTCGATTACGTCCCCATTGAATCGAAGTTTTTGATGGGCCAGCATTTTTCGGCGATTGCCGCGGCCGGGCCGATCGTGGGGCCGATTCTGGCCGGGTTGATGTTTGGCTGGCTGCCCGCGCTGCTGTGGATTCTCGTGGGGGCGATCTTCATCGGCGGCGTTCACGATATGACTGCTCTGATGGCGTCGATTCGCCACAGGGCTCGGTCAATTGCCGACGTTGTGCGCGAGCACATGAGCCAGCAGTCGTACGTGTTGTTTCTCGTGTTCATCTGGATCGCTCTGGTCTACATCATCGTGGCGTTCACCGACATTACAGCGTCATCGTTTGTCGGAGTGCAGGCGCTGGAAAATGGGCAGCAGGTATCCGGCGCAGGGATCGCGACCTCGTCGCTCCTTTACCTGATGTTGCCCGTCGTAATGGGACTTCTGCTTCGATACACGCGGTTGTCGCTCGGCTGGGCAACGATCATTTTTTTGCCACTGGTTGGAGTCTCGATTTGGGCGGGGCAGAAAATCCCACTCGACCTGGCGGCCATCTTCAACGTGTCGAACAGCCAGGCAGTCAAGATTTGGGACGGCCTGATCCTGGCCTACTGCCTGGTGGCCGCTGTCGTGCCCGTTTGGCTTCTTCTGCAGCCGCGCGGGCATTTGGGCGGCTATTTCCTCTATGCGGCATTGCTGGGCAGTTGCATTGGTGTCCTGCTGGGCGGCTACTCGATCGAGTACCCGGCGTTTCGCGGCTGGACCGAAGTCTCCGCCAGCGGCGCCAAACACCTCGTTCCGTTCCTGTTCATCACGATTGCCTGCGGCGCGTGCAGCGGTTTTCATTCGCTGATCGCAAGCGGTACGACCTCGAAGCAGCTTCGCGTCGAAACCGACGCCAAGCCGATCGGCTATGGCGCGATGCTCATGGAGGGAATGGTCGCGGTGGTGTCGCTCTCGTGCGTGATGATCCTGGCCCGTGGTTCGG
>DASXWB010001058.1:0-3169 GCA_036503915.1 Lacipirellulaceae bacterium
CACCGGTACGGCCCAGCTGGTACAGCACCCACCCCAGCGTGGCTTGAGCATCGGGACTTTGGCTGTTCATTCGCGAGCTGATTAAGGCGAATTGCAGAGCGCGATTTCTCTTTTCGTCGTCACTTTGTTCGATCAACAAAAGCGCTAGTTGATTAATGGTGTTTGACTCACCCGGCGCAATACGGAGCGCTTCCATAAAATAATCCTCAGCCGGCTTCATTTTCTTGTTCATGCGCGCGGCGACGCCGCTAAGGAAAAGAACTCTCAGGTCCTGGGGTTTCAACTCGCGCGCCTTGGCGAGCGTTTGTTCCGCCTGGTCCAATTTGTTGGATTTGATCAGCCATTGACCGTAGTTGGCCAGCGTGTTCACGTCCTTGGGATCGTTTTTGACCGCTCGATCGAATGCTTGCTGTGCCTCGTTCATCATTCCCAGCTGGTCATAAAAGAGCGCGGCAGGCACATACGGATCGGGCAGGTTTTTATCGATTAGCCGTGCCGCCGACAACTCGTCGAAGCCCTCCTTGTATTTCTTTTGCATGAACAACGCCTGCCCCAGCCGATAATGGGCCGTCGCGTTGTCTGGATCGATCTTTAGCAGCGCCTGCATGTCGGCGACGGCCGCAGTCCAGTTCTTGCGCTGCTCGGCGACTTGGGCGCGACCCAGGCGCGCCCGGATCTCGAGGTTGCGCTTTCGCTTGGGATTTTCCGCGTACTTGCTGCATAGCTCCAGCCCTTCGTTGAACAGCGCGTCCGCTTCGATAATTCGCTGCGTTCTCAGCGCGTCACCAGCCAGTATGAGCGCCGGCTCGGGATCGCCAGGATTCTCCTGGGCTGTTTTCTCCAGAGCCGCGCGGCCCGCCGGCGCGTTTCCGGCCAATAAATGCATCTTCGCCAGGATCAGCACCGATGGCGGCAGCGCCGGATCTTTGCGCCGCGCCGAATCCAGCAGCAGCCGAGCGCCTTCGATATCGCGATTGGCAAATCGCTTGATCGAGTCGTCGACATCGGGATACCGCGTGCCGATTTCGGAGACGGAGTCGCCGATCAACATTTGGGTTGTAATCTGGCCCGACGCGCCACTGGAGAAACACGAGAAAACGGCCATCACCAGGCCACACAGCGCCAACTGCAAACCTCGGCGCCGACTTCTACCCACGGCTGAACTTCCACGCGCTTTAAGAATCATGACAAACCTCATTAAGAGAATTAAACGTGACGCGGAGTCTGAACGCTTCGCTCGCCGGTCAGCACGGCGAAGCTGGGAGAGCGAGGATGCCCACGCGCCGGGCAACTCCACGGCAAGAAGCCAATTGACTATCATCATTGTAGACAAATTCAGCTGGCACGTTAGTGGCCGGGCCGGAATTCGCACCGACAAAAACTCACACCGATTGCGTCGCGCCGGTTGCAACGATATTTAGGTTGTCGGGGCGAACTCTTCCGACCGTGGCTCCGTAAGGCAAGATGGTGCAATGATTGGACCGGTGTTTACGCGCGAGGCAGCCATCTCCCCAAGGCGGGCCTCGTTCTTTGTTGCGCGGACTCTCTTCGCAGCTGCTCTATTCGCCATAACCCTCACATCCTGGCAGCTGCTGGTCGGGTCGCAGAGGATCGAAAATCTCGGCGACCTGGCCTGGTTCGGCGCCTCGGCGTTTCAAATCCTGGCGCTGCTCGAGCTGGCCGTGGCCATGCCCTTTTCCGCCTTGCTCGTGGCCTCGGCCGTGTCGCTGGAAAAGGATCGCAAGACACTTGACCTGTTGCTGCTCACAAACCTCTCAAACTCGGAGCTGGTCCTCGGAAAGCTGCTCGCGGGAATGTTGTCGGTGGTGGTCGTCGTAGTCGCCGCATTGCCCCTGCTGATGATCATCTCATTGTTGGGCGGCGTATCGACTGGCCAGATCATTCGCGTGCAGGCCGTAACGCTCGTAAGCGCCCTGGCCGCCGGTAGCCTGGGGTCCACGATCGCGTTGTGGCGAGAAAAAACTTTCCAATCCTTGGCGATGACGCTCCTGGTGATCGTACTTTGGCTGGGTGGGTGGGAAATTGTGGCCGCCGGGGCCGGCGAGCAATCGTGGTTTGGCCTGCCGGCGGCCACGTGGGCCACGGCCCTCAGTCCGTGGCAAGCAATTCAAGCAGCCGCCCGCCCCCGCTTCGTAAGCCAGGCGACTGGCCTGCTCGACGAACCAGTGAACTTGTTCCTGATCGCGTTCACGGCAATTTCAGTCCTCCTGAACATCCTGGCAATTGCCATGATTCGCGTGTGGAATCCATCGCGCGAAGTTCAGCCGGGTCAAAAGCGTGAGGCGGATTACGACGCCGCGGAGCCGCATGCCCGAGCCGCGGGTCGCGCTCCCGCCAGCGTCCATAGTGCTGGCGGGAAAGTCCGGCCGGTGTGGGACAACCCTGTGCTGTGGCGCGAGATACGCACCTGGGCGTTCGGCAAGAGAATCCTCGTGATCCGGCTGGCGTACTGGGCGGTGTTCGCGGCATGTGCCGCAGTGCTACTCAGCAGTGCCGCCCCAGACGCAATCGACGTCCCAACGGAAAGTACATTGCCGCCGGCAACCAGTCCACTTGTCGTGTTGTTGGTCGTCGGCTTGATACTGCTTAATGCGCTGGCCGTGACGTCGCTCACCAACGAGCGCGACAGCCGCGCCTTGGACGTGCTCCTGGTCACCGATTTATCGCCGAAGGAGATCGTTTTCGGCAAGCTCGGCGGCGCCTTTTACAACGCCAAGGAAATGATTCTGCTGCCGATTGGGCTCTCCCTGTACCTTTGGTTCGCCGAGCAAATCACGGCGGAGAACTTTTGGTTTCTGCTGGGCGGCCTCATCGTACTTAACGGATTCGCGGCCATGCTCGGCCTGCATTCAGGAATCACCTACGCCAACTCGCGGACGGCGATCGCCACCAGCATCGGCACACTGCTGTTTTTGTTTTTAGGCGTGGCCACCTGCATGCGAATCATGCTGGCGTTCACCACGGATTTCGACGCCCAACTGGCCGCTTTCCTCGGTTTCATCGCGGGCGGCAGCGTGGCAATGTACGTGGCTCTCAACTGGCGCACTCGGTCGAACGCCATTACCCTTGCCGCGTCACTGGCACCACTGGCCACGTTCATTGCGATCACGAGTTTTCTCGTGGGAAATCACGGCGTCGTGTTCCTGGT
>DASXWB010001059.1:0-8363 GCA_036503915.1 Lacipirellulaceae bacterium
GTAAATGCCAGTCGAACCGCCTAGACGGCATCAATATACCGTGCCCCTCGGAAAAACCGGCGGCCTTGAAGAATCGTAGATTCCGCCGGACTACTGACCAGCGAATGCGATAGGCCAATTGCAGTTAGTCGCGGTATGCGCGGATTCTGATTCATTCTGAACGACTTGCAGTTGGCCTCATCTTTCACCTCAATTCTGTAATGGTCGTGTTTTACATAGCATCTTCGAACGACGCTGCCTACTTCGACGAATGTAATCGTTGCGGTCGGAGTCGTTCAGCGTTCGCGCTTCTGTCTAACATTGCAGTTGCAACTTATGAGGTGTGCTCAAAGATCGACATCCCGGACCTGCCCCGCAAGGCTGAACGTCCCCGGCGTCATCATGGCAGGTACGGCCAGTAGACCAGCTTCCCGTTGTGATGGGCGACGAATCGAACGTCGCCGTCCTGGGATACCACAACGGCGATGGCGTCGCGCGTGCCATTGACAAACCGGTACGCCGCGCGATGCCGCGTGCCCGAAGAATCCGCTGCTTCGGCAATCGACCGTTCCGCCTCGAGATCGAGTGCCCGATGGATCTGCGCCACGTGGTTCTCGCCGAGAATCTCGCCTCCGAAGCCGACCAGGCGAAAGTACTGTTCGAGGACGAGTGCGCCGTCGACGCTCATCAGGTCGGCCAGAAAATGTCCAAACCCGATCAGAGCATCATCGAGTTCGGCCAGCTCGGCGTCGTGCATTCTTCGATAGTCGTTCCACGTACACACGGCGAGTCCCAGGGCGCTCCCGAGTTCGAGCACCCGCTTCATCAACCTTATCAGCAGCGTATGAAACCACAGCGCGGAATCATCCTCCGCAAAACGCACGCGAAAACGAAACCACTGATCGATCATCGCGCGGCCCCCGGCTTCTGTTGGTAGTAAGACCAGCATCCCCCCGTGCCCACGGGTCCGGACCAGACTGAGAACCCGTCGGAAGACGCTCTGAGCGACATCCTTGACGAACGACTCGCAGATCCGGGTCGCCCCAGAATCGGGGAGGGATTCCTTCAATTCCGCCAGCAGCGCACTCCGGAGAGGATGGAACCGCTCGGAAAGCCAGCCTGATTGAAACGGGTCGAAGCCCTCCCGGAGCAGTTTCCCGCCCGCAGATTCGAGAACTCGCGTGTAACCCGAGGCAGCAATCAAGTGACCGGGCGCCAGAATCTGCAGCACAAGATGCGGCGGGAGCGGGGCTTCATCGAAGCGGTCTCCCCCGAAACGGTTGACCCATTTCGTTCCAGTGACGACCATCCCCCAGATCAGCGGCGCTCCCTTTGCGCTCACATGGACGGCGAGCAGGGCCCGATAATATCCCGCCGCCGCAGCCAGCTTTCGCAATTCATGCGGTGTAAGCGCCCGCGCCTCCGCGAAGGGCAGGACGTTCACCTCTCCGGCACCCCAGGCCAGGGTCGGTGCAAACGCCTCCGGCGGCGCGACGATAATCCGACATTGCACGGATTCCCCTTCTTCGCGCAGCAGGCTCGCCTGATACATCATGTCGATCAGAAGCACCAGCGCTGCGTCGGCCGGAAGCGCCGCGGCCATATACCCGTCCGCAGCCCAACATTCCCGCAGCGCCTTGGCGATTTCGACGGGGTAGGAAGAAGTTTCCGAATCAGTCATCATGCAACCTCGCCATGGAGAGAATCATCGCCTAGACGTGCCTGCCGCGTACACCTCGGACACGTGATATCGTTCAGCGGAAGGAGCGGGAGTCGAACCCGCAAGGCCGTGAGGCTCAACCAGCTTCCAAGTGAGGTCCCGTCGCCGATCGGGTTGCCTCCCGTTTGTCATCAGCAGCCCGACCAGGATTCGAACCTGGAACGCCTCGTTAGAAGCGAAGCATGATCATCCATTTCACCATCGGGCTATGCGTTTCATTCAACCTCAGCGGAAGGCATGCGAATCGAGCCCACACGACCCTGTGGAGTCGCACGGTTTAGCAAACCGGCCCGGCGAACCGTATCCGGCTACCTTCCGTTTCAGTGGACCCACTGGGAATCGCACCCGCAAGCGCGTTCGCGCTTCTGTCTAACATTGCAGTTGCAACTTCAACGATACGGCTGGGCTCGAAGCCGAACTTCTTCTGCAGCTCCTTGAGCGGGGCGGACGCCCCAAACGTATGCATGCCAATTACACAGCCGCTCTCACCAACGTAACGGTCCCAGCCGATTGTCGAGGCTTGCTCGATCGCAATGCGAGCTCTAATGTATGGCGGCAGCACGCTGTCGCGATACTCTTTCGGTTGTAGCTCAAAAATATCCCACGAGGGCATTGATACAACGCGGGAATGGATTCCTTGCTCCATAAGCTGCTCGTGAGCATCCACGGCAACAGCGACTTCGCTTCCCGTGGCAATAAGAATTAATTCCGGATTCCCGCCAGGCGGATCCGCGAGGACGTATGCGCCCCGAGCCACTCCGGACGCCGGTGCGTACCGGCGGCGGTCCAACGTCGGCAGCGGCTGCCTAGAGAGAGCAAGCACGGCAGGCTTATGGCGGAGTTGTATGATGTACCGGTAGGCCTCGACCACTTCACTCGCGTCAGCTGGCCGCAGCACGACAATCCCGGGAACCGCGCGCAGCGAGATGAGTTGTTCCACCGGCTGATGCGTCGGTCCATCTTCGCCATCACCCATCGCGTCGTGGGTGAAGACGAATATCGTCGGTAACTCCATCAACGCCGACAATCGGATGGCGGGTCGCGCGTAGTCGCTAAAGATAAAGAAAGTTGCGCCGAATGCACGCAGCTTCGTAAGCGACAGCCCGTTCACGATCGCCGCCATCGAATGTTCACGAACACCAAAATGCAAGTTCCTACCCTCAGGGCTGATCGACTGGAAGTCACCGGCGCCCGCGAACTTGAGTATCGTTTTGTTCGACGGACCGAGGTCGGCCGATCCGCCCAAGAGCCAAGGGATGTTTTTCGCCAACACATTGAGCACCTGACCCGATGCATCGCGCCCGGCAATGCCTTTCGCATCTGCTGGAAATACCGGCAAGTTTTTGTCCCAGCCGGCTGGCAGTTCTCGCCGCTGCATGTGATCGATTTCGTCTGCGAGTTCCGGGTACTTGGCTCGGTACGTTTCGAAAAGCTCATTCCATGCCCGTCGGGCCTGGGCGCCGCGCTTACCAATTCCGTCCTCGAAGTGCTGATAAACACCGTCGGGGACGAAAAACTTCGCGTCCTCCGGCCAGCCGTAGAAGCGCTTTGTAAGCCGCCCTTCTTCTTCGCCCAGGGGCTCACCGTGTGCCTCGGGCGTGTCCTGTTTGGTTGGCGATCCGTAGCCGATGTGGGTGTCCAGGATGAGAAACGTCGGCCGATCCTTTGTCTCGCGAAAGACTTCCAGGGCATGCTCAATACGGTCGATGTCGTTAGCGTCGCCTACTCGTAATACGTTCCAACCATAACCGAGAAACCGGGCGGCGATGTCTTCCGTGAACGTGATCCGCGTGTTTCCTTCGATCGTGATGTGATTGTTGTCGTAGATCCAACAGAGGTTATCGAGACCAAGGTGACCCGCGAGCGAGGCGGCTTCCGAGGCGACGCCCTCCATCATGCATCCGTCGCCGCACACGGCAAAAATGTGGTAATCGAAGATGTTGAAGCCGTCGCGGTTGTAGCGGCTGGCGAGCCACTTTTGGCCAATGGCCATACCGACGCTTGTGGCCACACCTTGGCCGAGCGGACCGGTCGTCGTTTCAACGCCCGACACCAAATGGTATTCAGGATGCCCCGGCGCTTTACTGCCGAGCTGGCGGAAATGGCGGATGTCATCAAGCGACACGGACGGCGATCCGACTGCCTCGTAGTCCGCGTTCACTGCCTGGGTGCGCGTAAGATGCAGCACCGACCAGAGGAGCATCGACGCATGGCCGTTGGAGAGCACGAACCGATCGCGATTGGGCCAAATCGGATCCTGCGGATCGAACTGCATTACGCGGTTCCATAGCGTGTAGGCCAGCGGCGCCAGCGCCATGGGCGTTCCCGGATGCCCGGAGTTGGCCTGTTGAACTGCATCCATGGAAAGCGTGCGGATGGTGTTGATCGACAATTGATCTAATTGGTCGCTCGTCATGGCATTCATTTTCTCGGTCATTTTGCGGTTCGGCTTTCTTCCAGGGCAGCCACTTTCGCGAGGCGGCGCCGGTGCCGTTCTTCGCCGCTGAATTCTGCGGCGAGGAACGCCTCCACGAGGTCCCACGCAACGGCTGGTCCGATAGCGCGGCCGCCCAGGCAAAGAATGTTCATGTCGTCGTGTTCGACTCCCTGTTGCGCGGAATAGTGATCTTCAATTAGCGCGGCGCGGATGCCCGCGATCTTGTTCGCACAGACCGATGCGCCCACGCCGCTGCCGCAGACGGCCAGGCCACGATCCACAGTTCCCGCCGCCACGGCTCGTGCAAGTGGAACCACATAGTCTGGGTAGTCATCAGCGGCGTTCATCGCCTTGGCGCCGAACTCAATGACCTCATACCCGGCTGCGAGAAGCCGCTCAACCAGCTCCTGCTTCAGCGCGAATCCGCCGTGGTCTGTGGCAATACCGACGCGCATGGTGTGTACTCCACAAGTAAAGCGATTAGGGCGCGCCCGCGGCTGCACGATCCGCCAAAACAATCGCGTTTTCCTGTCGAACACGTCCCGCGGGAATCGAACGATCGGCGTCACGGAGGCGACGAAGCGCCTCGTGCTTGTCGCTTCCGGTCACCAACCACAGGATCTTTTGAGCTCGATCGAGGATCGGATACGTCAAGGTCATGCGGCTGCGGCCCTGGTAAACACCTGTCGTGGCAACGTCTCTGTCGACCACGTTGAGCACGGGGTCACGGGGTGTCAAAGACGCCGTATGACCATCTGGCCCCAAGCCCAGATGAGCAAAGTCGAGCACGGGCGGGCGACCGGCGATCTGCCGAAGCATTAAGGCATATTGTGCGGCGCCGGCCTCCAAATTGGACGCCTCCACCGGCATGGCATGTAGTTGTTCCTGCGGAAGTGGAACGCTCGAAAGCAGACTTTCCTTCAAATGCGTGAGGTTGCGGTCCGGATCGTCGGCCGGCGCGATGCGCTCATCGACCTGACACAAATGCAGACATTTCCAAGGAATATCTTCGCGCGTTAGGTCGCGCAGCATTTCCCAGGGCGTGCGTCCGCCGCTCACCGCGAAGACAAATTTTCCGCGCGCGACGACGGCCTCGCGCGCCGCTGCGGCAATGTGCCTGGCGGCCTCGCGGGCTGCAGCTGCGGCGTCGTGGAGAATTTCAATTTTCACTGTTAGGCTCCGTAGCGATCACGGGATTCACCCATCCACCCGGTGGGCAAACTCGTGAGTCAACGTCAGCTGGCCCCCAAGTTTCCGGTTCGTACTCAGTCACCGGCGTGCCAGCCGTGAGTGCCGGGTCGACGATTCGCCAGGCCTCTTCCACATAATCCTCGCGAGCGAAATGAGTGGCGTCTCCCGTCATAGCGTCAACCAGCAATCGCTCGTACGCATCCATCTCCGTTGGGCACCGATGTCGGCTCGCAATCGATTCCAGAGATTGCCCGACGTTCTCATCGCTTTCGCAAACGCTCATAATGCCCAGCGCAAATACATTTTCCGGGTTGATCCGAAGCCGGACGTAATTCGAAGTCAGCCTGTATCCTCGAAACATTGTCGGTGGTTTTCGGAGTCGGACCGTGACTTCCGTGCAAGTCACAGGCAGGCATTTGCCGGCGCGAATGTAGAATGGAACGCCCTTCCACCGCCACGAATCGATATCCAGACGAAGCGCCGCAAAGGTTTCGGTTTGCGAGTTGGGTGCGACTCCTTTTTCGTTGAAGTAACCGCGAAACTGTCCGCGGACAAGATTTGTTCCGTCGAGCGGCGGAATGGCCTTCAGTACTTTGACCTTTTCATCGCGCATCGATTCGCTGTCGGTCCTGACAGGCGGCTCCATCGCCAGGTTTGCCATCACTTGAAACAGATGGTTCTGCACCACGTCGCGGATCGCCCCAGTTTCATCGTAGAAGCCGCCCCGCCCCTGGACGCCAAAATCTTCCGCCATCGTGATCTGCACGCTTTCGACATGATCGCGGTTCCAAAATGGCTCCAGAAACGAGTTGGCAAAGCGGAAAAACACCATGTTGTGGACAGGCGCTTTGCCCAGGTAATGGTCGATGCGAAATATCGATTGGTCGTCGAAGGTTTTACGAAGGACTGCGTTCAGCTCGCGTGCCGACGTCAGGTCCCGCCCGAATGGCTTTTCGATCATGACACGGGCGCCCATCGTGCAGCCGCTCTTGCCCAGCTGCTCAACAACCGGCTCAAAAAGGACTGGTGGAATCGCCAGATAGAACACCGGACGCTTTGCGGAACGAAGCTCTTTGCGAATGCGCTCGAATGTGGCCGGATCGTTGTAATCGCCAGACACATATCGCAGCAGCCCGGACAGCTTATCGAAAGCGGCTGGATCGATTTTGCCGCGGTGCTCGACACTGTCGCGCGCGCGGGCGCGGAGCTCATCGGAAGTCCAAGCGGACCTTGCCACGCCGACGACGGGGACTTTCAAATTTCCGCGCTTCACCATCGCTTGGAGCGCGGGAAAGATCTTCTTGTATGCCAGATCGCCCGTGGCGCCAAAAATCACCAGTGCATCGGATTGGGAAGTATTCATATGCTGATTTCCGTATTTGCTAGCTCGGCCGTGCTTTCTCGATATGTCCCCCAAACTGGAATCGCATCGCCGAGAGCAGCTTGTCCTGGAAGTCGGCCTCGCCGCGCGAGCTGAATCGCTGGTACAAGGCCGCGCTGAGGACTGGCGCGGGCACGGCTTCATCGATGGCCGCCTTGATCGTCCAACGACCTTCTCCCGAGTCGGAAACGCGGCCGGCGAACTGCGAGAGGTCCGGATCGCTTGCTAAGGAAGCCGCAGTCAGGTCGAGCAGCCAAGAAGCAATCACACTGCCACGTCGCCAGACCTCCGCAATGTCGGGTAAGTTGAAGTCGTACTGATATTGTTCCGGGTCGCGCAGCGGCGTCGTTTCAGCGTCGATGTCATGCGCTCGCTTGCCAATGTTCGCGTCGCGCAGAATGCCGACCCCTTCGGCATACGCGGCCATGAGGCCGTACTCGATGCCATTGTGCACCATTTTCACAAAGTGACCGGCGCCGTTGCGCCCGCAGTGGAGGTAGCCACGTTCGGCTGTGCCGCCGATCTTCTCGCGACCAGGCGTTCGCGGGATACTTCCGACGCCCGGCGCCAACGTGGCGAAGATCGGATCTAGAAATATGACGACCTCGTCCTCGCCGCCAATCATCATGCAGTAGCCGCGCTCGACTCCCCAAACGCCGCCGCTGGTGCCAACGTCAACATAATGGATTTTCTTCGACGCCAGCAGCTTTGCCCTTCGAATGTCGTCGACGTAATAGGAGTTGCCGCCGTCGATAATAATGTCGCCCGCTTCCATTTGGGGCAGGAGATCGGCGATCACGTTGTCGACCACCGCCGCGGGCGCCATCAGCCAAATAGCTCTCGGTTTTTGCAGCTTCTTCACGAAGTCGCCGAGCGAAGAGGCGCCCAGCGCGCCTGCGCTGGCCAAGTCGTCCACCGCCTTCGGCGAGCGGTCGAAGACGACGCACTGATGTCCGCTCTTGAGTAGTCGGCGCACCATGTTGCCGCCCATGCGGCCAAGCCCAATCATTCCGATTTGCATTTCCGGCTCCTTTCGCTGTTGGCATGCTTACGTATTGGACGCCTCAAAAATGCTCTTAATGGATTGATCCAGTGATGCATTGAACTCCGCATCGGATTGCTGCGCCGAGAGTCCCTCGACGAGGGCCCGAGAAAAGCTGGCCACAACGCCGTGATTGCGGCGCAGGCGGTCGTTGGCTTCGTCCAGCGTGTAGCCGCCGGACAAGGCGACGACTCTTAGCACGTTGGGATGCGCGACGAAATCGGCGTAGAAATCATCCTGCTCCGGAAGCGTCAACTTGAGCATGACCGAATGACCTGGCGGCAAACGCTCGAGCTTTTCATGGATTGCCGCTTTTAGGATCGCTTCGGCTTTTGCTTTGTCGGGACAGCGAATGTCGACTTCCGGTTCGATGATGGGAACAAGACCCGCGTCACTGACTGTTCCCGCCAACTCAAATTGCTGGTTAGTAATCGCCTTGATTCCGGCGGCGCTGGCTTGCTTGACCAGTGAGCGCATTTTCGTGCCGAAAATGTGTTTGTCCGTGGCCTTGTCGAGCAGCGCGCCAAGCAGTGGTATCGGTTTCATCAATTGAACGCCATCGTTTTCTGGGACCAGGCCCTTGTCGATCTTGAGAAAGGGCACGATCCTTTTG
>DASXWB010001060.1:0-4133 GCA_036503915.1 Lacipirellulaceae bacterium
GGCCGCGCGATCGGGCTGGAGTTGGCCCGCGCCGGCGCCGATGTTCTTGTGCACGCCCGTCGAAATGAAGCCGGCGCCAATAAAGTGGCCGGCGCAATCCGATCGCTGGGGCGCGAAGCGCGCGTCGTGTTGAGCGATCTAAGCAAGCCGGCCGAACAAGATAGTCTAATTGACGCGGCGTGGAGTTGGCCCGCACCAGATATCTGGATCAATAACGCCGGCGCCGATGTGCTTACCGGCGAGGCAGCCAATTGGCCGTTCGAAGAGAAACTCGCTGCACTGTGGCAGGTTGACGTCGTCGCCACGCTGCGACTCTCCCGTGAAGTAGGCCGCCGGATGAAACAACGCGGCAAGGGCGTTCTGGTGAACATGGGCTGGGATCAAGCGGAGACCGGCATGGCTGGCGAAAGCGGAGAACTGTTCGGCGCGGCAAAAGGCGCCGTCATGTCCGCCACGCGCAGCCTCGCCAAATTGCTCGCGCCGGAAGTTCGCGTCAATTGCCTCGCGCCGGGATGGATTCGCACGGCGTGGGGCCAGCAAGCGTCCGCCGAGTGGCAGGAGCGCGCCTCGCGCGAATCGCTGCTTAGCCGCTGGGGGGAACCCGAGGACGTTGCCCGCGTCGCCTGTTTCCTTGCATCATCCGCAGCTGAGTTCGTCAACGGCCAGATCATCCATGTCAACGGCGGGCGGAGCGGGTATCCGGAAAATTGGAGTAGGTGAGCAGGTGACTAGGCGATTCGGTGTTGGGGGGGGGATTGGAGCAGAAGGTTAATAGGTGACTTAGTTCAGCGGTCAGCAGCAAAAGGATATTAATTGCCCGGTACTCGGTACGTAGTACGCAGTACTACGTACACGGTGCTCAAACTCCATTCGTACAGCATTCGCGCTGCATTCTTTTAAATTCAGCTCACCGACTCACTAACTCACTTACTCACCTACTCCGCACCCCACATGCCCAGCGACCACATCCATTTCGTCACCGGCCGGCTTGCCGAGTATTCGCTACGGCAGGTCGTTGCACGCCTCGCTGGCGACATCGGATTCGCTTACACAATTGACGTGCTGCCAATCACTGTCGCCGCGCTCATGACGCCCGACTGGATCGCACGGCGAATCAAGTTGGCGCCGGATGCGTCGCGCATCCTCGTGCCCGGTTACTGCATCGGCGAGCTGGGGGCGATCGAAGCAGCCACTGGCGTTCCCGTCGAGCGCGGGCCGCGCGACCTGCGGCAGCTGCCCGACTACTTCGGTCGCGAGCCTGCGCCCCCGGACTACGGCGTCTACGACATCGAGATCATCGCTGAGATCAATCACTGCCCGCGACTGGCCCTGGCGGAGATCCGCGCGCAGGCCCAACAACTGGCTGCCGACGGCGCCGACGTGATCGATGTCGGCTGTGATCCGGATGGGCCGTGGCCGGGCGTCGCCGAGGTTGTGCGCGCGCTCCGTGGCGACGGTCATCGCGTTTCGGTCGACAGTCTCGATCCGCGGGAAATTTCTCCAGCCGTTGCCGCCGGGGCCGAATTGGTGCTGTCGGTGAACAGCTCGAACCGCACAGCCGCGCACGATTGGGGCTGCGAGGTTGTCGTCGTGCCGGATGATCCGCGCACGCTTGCCGGACTCGATGAAACGATCGATGAACTTGCGGCGGCCGGTGTGCGTTTGCGGATCGACCCGGTGCTCGAGCCGATCGGCTTCGGCTTCGCTGGCAGCCTCGCGCGCTATTTGCGGGTGCGCGAACGCTATCCAGACGCCGAAATGATGATGGGCATTGGCAATCTCACCGAGTTGACTGACGCCGATTCGGCAGCCATTAATGTTGTGCTCTTGGGCCTTTGTCAGGAGCTCGGCATCCGCAGCGTGCTCACGACGCAGGTCATCAACTGGGCCCGCTCCAGCGTGTGCGAATGTGATCTGGCCCGGCGACTCGTCTACCATTCCGTGCGGCACCGCGTGCTGCCCAAGCACCTGGAGCAGCGGCTCGTAATCCTTCGCGACCCGGCAGTCGCCGAACTCTCGGCCGATGAGCTCGCCCGGCTGGCCCGCGAGATCAAGGATCCGAATTATCGGGTGTTCGTCTCGGGCGGCGAGATCCATGTCGTCAGCCGCCAGCTGCATCTGCACGGCACAGATCCTTTCCTGCTGTTCGAAGAGCTGCGCCGATCAGGGCAGGGCGGCGCCGCTCCCAAGAATTTGGATGCAGCGCACGCTTTTTATCTTGGTTATGAAATGTGTAAAGCCGCCACGGCGCTCGCGCTGGGCAAACAATACCAGCAAGACGAAGCACTCGATTGGGGTTTTCTCACGCAGCCGGAGCAGCGACACTACTTGCGGGCTCGGCCGGATGCGGAAGAGGCGCCATGAATCGCAGCAATGAAAACGGCCCAGACTTGCCGCTGATCGAACCGCTTGACCCGCAGCTAGATCCGGTTGACGTATTTCGCCGACTAGCCGAGATGCCGCACGTGGTGTTCTTCGACAGTGCGATGCGGCATGCGAAGTTAGGCCGCTATTCCTTCGTCGCGGCTGATCCGGTGGAATGGCTCGTAGTGTCTGCCGATGGCAGCGATGCGCTCAGTCAGCTAGTCCAGCGAAGCCACGATTTCGGATTTCGGATGTCGAATTGCGGATTTGGCGTCGTCAATCCGCAATCCGCAATCCGCAATCCGCAATTGAAATTGCCTCCGTTTGTAGGCGGTTGGGCGGGCATGTTTGGTTATGAGCTGGCGCGCAGCCTCGAAGCGGTGCCTGCCGCGGCTGTCGACGAGTTTCAGATTCCGGCGATGGCGGTTGGTTTGTACGACGTCGTGGCCGCGTTTGACCATGAACAACAGATCGCGTGGCTTATCTCGCAAGGACTTCCAGAAACGGATCCGGATGCGCGGCGCGATCGAGCCGTCACGCGGCTCTCGCAATTTCGAGAGCGACTGTCAGATCGATCGGCGGCGCCAAAAAGCAACAATTCGACGTCGCTGATGCTGCCCGTCGATGCCCTCGCGCCGCAATTCGACATTCCGGGTCACGACGGACTTACCAGCAATTTCTCCGCGGCAAGTTATCAACAGGCCGTTAAGCGGACCATCGATTACATCCATGCCGGCGACGTGTTTCAGGTCAATCTCTCGCAGCGGCTGTTGTATCCAGCCACAGCATCGGCAATCGATCTCTATTGCCGGCTGCGAGAGCGAAACCCAGCCCCGTTCTCCGGCTTCCTCGACGGCGGCGACTGGCAGATCGCCAGCGCTTCGCCCGAACGGTTCGTGCGAGTTGACTACGGCCACGTGGAAACCCGGCCGATCAAGGGCACGCGTGCCCGCGCGCGACGGCCTGAGGCCGACCTGTTCGCCGGCGATGATCTGCGTGCGAGCGACAAGGACCGGGCCGAGAATGTCATGATTGTTGACCTGCTGCGCAACGACCTCTCGCGCACGTGTCGTCCAGAAAGCGTACGCGTCTCGCAGCTCTGCGGACTGGAGACGTATGAATACGTGCAGCACCTGGTTTCGGTCGTCGAATCTCAGTTACGACCGGATGCGACGCCGATCGATCTTTTGCGGACGTCATTTCCCGGCGGCTCGGTCACCGGTGCCCCGAAAATTCGGGCGATGGAAATCATTGCCGAGCTGGAGCCGACGGTTCGCGGCGCGTACTGCGGCTCGCTGGGCTACATCGGCTTGGATGGGCGCATGGACACAAGTATCCTGATAAGAACAATCACCGCGTCGCGCGGCTGGTGGCAGCTGCCGGTGGGCGGCGGGATCGTGGCGAAATCGAATCCACGCGAGGAATACGAGGAAACTTGGCATAAAGCTGCCGGAATGCTGTGGGCGCTGCGGCCGTAGGAGCGCTACTGGGGTGGCACGCCCTGAAGGGGCGTGCCAATAACGCCACGCCCCTCGCAAAGCCGTAGGGCGCCACCCGTTACATCGACTCAAAATGATTCTTCTTATCGACAACTACGACAGCTTTGCCCACAACTTAGCACGCTATTTCACGCGCCTCGGCCAGGCCATGCACGTGGTGCGAAACGACGCCATCGACGTCGCGGGTGTGCGGGCGATGCGGCCGGCAGCGCTTGTCATTTCGCCTGGCCCCTGCACACCAGGCGACGCTGGCGCTTCCCTGGAAATTGT
>DASXWB010001061.1:0-2101 GCA_036503915.1 Lacipirellulaceae bacterium
CCGCCACTTTGTTCCGGCGGGCAACTGAGCTTTGATGTTCGGCCATCCAATGGGAGGCAACAGATGGAAAACCTCGATCGTCGGAACGCCCTCAAGGCAATCGTATGCACGGCCGCCGTGGCTGCCTTATCTGACTCAGCCGCCGAGGCAGGAGAGTCCGAGCAATCGAAGCCCGACCGGGAGAAGGCCGTGGAGACCAAGATCCCGGCATCCTTGCAGGCGGAACACAAAGAGCTTCATGAGGAACTGGTCCGCCTCACGAAAGTGGGTGGAAAGACCGGGGAAGCGGCTAAGGCCGTGGCGAACGCCCTGCATTCGCACTTCCGCAAGGAGGAAGAACTCGCCATGCCCCCGCTCGGCTTGCTGCGGGCCCTCGTTGACGGCCCAGTGCGACCGGAGATGGCGAAGGTGGTGGATTTGACCGACAAGCTGAAAAGGGAACTGCCCGAGATGCTCAAGGAGCACGAGGCCATCGTCGGCGCCCTGCGGGCCTTGGCCGAGGCCGGGAAGCAGGAGAACAAGCCGCAGGCCCAGCAGTTCGCCGAGAAGTTGACGCAGCACGCCAAGTCGGAAGAGGAAGTCCTGTACCCGGCCGCGATCCTGGTCGGCGAATACGTCAAACTGAAACTGAACCAGTAGGCCAAGCTCCGGCCGAACCAATCGCTGCAGCAGACGGCGGCCGCGATACTCGTTTCTCGGAGTTTCGAAGCCTCAGCGCGCGGCCGCTGCGGCTGAGCACTTGCGCTAGGCGAGAAAAGTGGCGGTGCGATGGCGTATTACTCCGTTCGCAGACAGGCGATCGGCCTCGTCGGATGGTTGCTGGTGAGCTTCGCCGCGGCCACGGCCGGTAGCATCGCGTCCGCCAGCGCGGGGCGGACAGCACATTTTGCTCCGCGGACTGCGCACGACCATTGCGGCGATGGTGGCGCGGCCGTTCCCCGGGGGTCTTGAAACCGGTTCTACTTTGCCAGGACCAGCGGGCGCATCTCGGCGGCGAGATAGAATGAGCCGGTGATGCAGATCAATTCGCCGGGAATCGCCGCTGCGAGCACATGCTGCCAGGCTTCGGTCGGAGTTGGGCACACGACTGATTTCAAGTCGCGATCGATGAGCGCGTCGTTCAATAGGGCGGCAAGTGTTTGGGCCGGCACGGCGCGCGGGTTGTCTTGATACTGCGTCGCGATATATCGGTCGAAATGCGGCACAAGCTCGCGGATGATTGCGTGGACGTCTTTGTCGTGACTGACCGCGAGGATGAGCGTGCGGCGCGTCGGCGTCGGCAGCTCGGCCAGCGCCTCGATGAGTGCACGGGCTGAGGCCGGGTTATGGGCCGTGTCGAGGATGATGGTTGGGTCGCCGGGAATCACTTCGACGCGCCCCGGCAACACGGCGCTGGAAAGGCCAAAGCGCATCGCATCGGTCGAGACGCACCAACTTTGATGGCGCAGCTCTTCGATCGTGGCCAGGGCGACGGCGGCGTTGGCTGCCTGGTGCGGGCCGGGCATGGCGAGGCGGATACTGGTTAAGTGTTGTTCCTGGGCTGGAACGTTGTAAGAGAAACTCATGCTCCCCTGTGCGGGATTAGAGGGGGAGAATGGGAGAAGGGGAGAGGGGGAGACGCGGCTGTTATCACCGCGCAGCGGGGTCGTCGCTCGCTGGTATTCGTACGTGAAATCGTCGCCGAGCTGGATCAGGCGGCAGCCGTGTTCGCGCGCGACTTCGGCGATGACCGCTTGCGCCTCGGGCTCGGTTGCGCCACAAATGACCGGTACGCCCGGCTTGATGATGCCCGCCTTTTCGCGCGCGATCGCCGCCAGCGTGTTGCCGAGCTGCTTCATGTGGTCGAAGCTGATGCTGGTGATCACGCTCACGACGGGCAGGCAAACGTTCGTTGAATCCAGGCGGCCGCCCAGGCCCACTTCCAGCACGGCCGCATCGACCTTGCGCTCGACGAAATGCAAGAGGGCCATGGCCGTGGTGATTTCGAAGTAAGTCGGGCCGGCCGCCGGATCGCCGTCGGCCGATAATTCATCGTCCATCCCTTGCACAACAGGGCGCAGCCGATCCATGAGCACAACCAGCTCGCCGGCCGTGCACGGTT
>DASXWB010001062.1:0-5649 GCA_036503915.1 Lacipirellulaceae bacterium
TCTGATCGGCATAGGAGGACCCTGGCCCCGGGTAGCTGGCCGCGTCTGGGGGCATGGGTTCGACTGATTCCGCGCCGTTCGACTCGTCGCCGTCTGCGGGAAGCGACAGGTCGTCCGGTGCGCCCTGCGCGGGGCTCGGCATTGGTTCCTCCTCGATCGACTGGTCCGTTACGGTCGCGTCGTAGCCGACGCCGCCCGGCATTGTCATGCCGTCCGTGACGACGGGCATGCGCCCTTGGTAAGCACCGTTGGGGCCTGGGGCGCAACCGCCGTTGGGACCTTGGCAATCGACGTCGCAGGCATGCGGCCCGCTGATCGGATTGCGGTACGCCGGCACTTCCACGTGACCGTTGCAGTAGAGGTCGTGGTTGTTGGGCGAGGTCGTGGCATACCCCGGTCCGCCGCAAGGCGCTTCGCAGGCGTCCAATGGATCGACGAACTCTGGCGTGACCAGGATCAACAGCTCGATTTCGTTAATTGAATTCTCCGTTCGACGGAACGGCACACCAATAACGGGAATACTCGACAGGTACGGCAAGCCACGATTCAGCGACTCCGTGCGCTCTTGCACCAAACCGGCCAGCGCAAAGGTCTGCCCGGCCTTCATTTCCACCGCCGTATCCACCTGTCGCACGGCGAGGGCGGGGACTGGCTGATTAGTTCCCGGCAATGTGACTGATCGTGCCGCGTCAATTTCGCTGATCCGCGGACGCACTTCCAGGCGAATGTTGCCATTGCCCAATACGAGCGGCAGGAAATCAACCTGCGTGCCGTACGGCTTGTACTCGATACTGCTGGTAGCCAGACTCTGGGGAACCACGACCGGAAACTCGCCGCCAACGTTGAACTGCGCGGGCCGGCCGCTGACCGCCACGATGTTTGGCTCGGCCAGGATCTTGGCGACGCGTGCCTCCTGCAAGGCGTCGAGGGTGGTGAAGAAGAAGTCGCCGCCCTCGACGATGCCGAAGGAGAATGTTTCCGCGGCGTTATCGAAGAAGAATTCTCCGTCCCTGGTAATTATCTCGTTGACGCTATTGAACACGAAATCGCCTCCGCCCCCGTCGATCCCCCAGTCGACGCCCAGCTTTCGGAGCTTGGTTCGCGAAATCTCCATCACTTTAACCTTGAGAAGAATTTGCTGCACGCCGCCGACGTTGATGTTGTTGATCACCTTCGGCGCGTAATCTTCCGCCAGTCGCATGATCGGGCCAACATGATCGGGCCGATCCACGAATCCGGTCAGCACGAGACTTTCGCTATAGCGATAGACGCGAACGGATGAATGCGGGAATTGCGTTTGCAACGCGGCGGTCAGCTCGCGCGCATCGCCGTACACCATGACGTCGATGGTGTGAATGGTGCCTAGCTCGTCCCACAGATTGACCTGCGTGACCCCGGCCCTCTTGGCCGAGATTTGGACCTGCGTCGCGGAGAGCGGGGTGACCGCCAGCAGCTCGGGATTGTTCACCTGCACGCGGGGAATGGGTTTATCCAGCGTGAGGATGCGGCTGCTGTTGGTGGTCAGCTCGAGCTTTTCGCTCTGGCTGCTGATTTTGCGAACGACCGAGGCCGCCTCGTAGTCGCTCGTTTGAGCCGTGGCCGTGGTCGCGGCCAGTGCCACGACAAGTGCGGCGCACAACAACGAGGCACTGGTAGAGCCAGTGGCACTTCGGCGCGCCGAGCGGCGGGCCGTGTTGCTGACTGAAGCTAGAGCACTGGCACAGCCAGCGACATCCCTGAGCGCGGTACGGGTCCGCGCGAGTCGATTGTCGTACATCCTTGTACTTCCTTCGTGGTCTAGCCGTCGCTGGGCGTCGGCTGGGCTACCGTCAAGTTGCAAGTGTGGGCTCCGCCCACCGCACATCGGTACTCAATCGTGGGCCACGCCCACGCCAATCCCTTTGCAACCGGCGCGATTGCGCCCGGTTGCTTTAGTTCGTTGTATCGAAGTCGATTGGGAAGTTTTCCATCGACGTCGCTGGGTCGCCCGTTACATCGCCCGGAACCGTGCCCACCGCGGCCGGCGAATGCGACGGACCTACCGTCGGCCCCGGCGATGTCGGCGCCCGCAATGCGCGCATCGGCCGGCCGGTGTCCGCGTCGAAAAGCGCTTCGCGGAAGTTTTGGGCTTCGATGATTTCCATGCGGAACGGCGGCTTCGACGACGTGGCCGTGAGAATCGCGCCGCCCAGTCTGTCGCTGGTGTCGGGCTGTTTCTCGGCGCCGTCGGCTCCCTGCTCTTTTTTTCGGCTATTCGCCTCGTCGTCGGAGCTGGTGAGCAGGTCTTCGATCTTGACTTCATCCCAAGTGGCGATCTCATCGTCGTCCGGATTACGTGGGATGAGACTGACCTCGCCAACCTGCTCAGCGAATGTCAATTTGCTGGCTTGTTCAGGCGTGAGCATCAAGGACACGGTCTTGGCGATCGTACGCTCATCGGCGCCGTCGGCCGCTCGCTGGACCGTCTGATCCACCGCAAACACACGGATATTCTGCAAGATGACCTTCGACGTCGCCGTCTCGATACCGGTACGCTGGTCCTTGCGCACGAACAACTGCACGTCGACCCGGTCGCCGGGCCGCAGCAGGCCACCGGCGCTCTTTTCGGCGTCGACGGAAATCGTCTTGAGCCGCATGCCCTTCGGAATAGCTCCGATGGGATCGGCTACTTCGCCTGGCGCAAGCAGCTTGGCTTCCAGGATCGGCTCACCCTCGATGATCGCGCTACGCGGGCGGCGGTTTTCCAGCTCCTCGAGACTCGAGATTACGCCGCGCGGCACCTTGTTCTTCGGCCAGTCCTCGAGCACGACCATTTCTTTGTTGATCGGGTCGCCCAGATTGATGTTGTGCTTGGCAACGTAGATCTGGACCGTCTCCAGAGTCATTTGCGGCTTGCGGTCCATCACCTGGCTGATGCCAATCGATGCCACCAGGCCACAACCTAGTGCCATGGCCAACAACAACAGCGATTTCGGTCGCATGGATTCCCCCTTCGAGTCCCGTTTGATATAGCGGTTAGCTAGTTCGCAAACGGAACCTTGTCGGTTTCTTCGGCAGGATCAAAATATTCGTTTCAGGCATTTCCCCGCGCCCGCAAGGTCGCCCCAAATTAGCAAGGAGCGTGGAGCTTGAAGCGAAGTGTACAATTCTCGGCGTCTGACTCCCTGCTCGGTGCTCCTCGCTATCACAGCAGCATCCCCGCCGCCGCAAAGTACGCAATCGTGCCGATGGCAATCGGTATGCCGTACGGCAGCAACATCATGGTCGGCTTGCGCTCCGCGGCGATTGCGGCCAGCTTCTCGGGATCTTTCACCGTGAGGATCTCGTTGCAAATCATCCAGAACTGGCTCTTATGCTGGAACCAGCGCCGGCGCAGTACGACCATCAAAACCGCGATAATGCCGCCGACGATCGCCGAGACGGCGAATGCGTACAGCGTCGCGGTACCCCACACCCAAGCGCCCACGCCGGCTAGAAGCTTCACGTCGCCGGCGCCCATGCCGCCGATAGCGTACGCCGGCAGCAGCAGGGCGAGCCCCACGACGGTGCCGAGAACGCTATAAAACAGCCCTTCCCAGCCGGCATACGGCGAAAAGACAGCGCTATAAACCCAGCCCGATAGGATCATCGGGAACGTGATCCAATTCGGCACCTTCAACTTCAAGCCGTCGATCACCGCTGCCACGACGAGCGTGATGCTTACCACCCAAATCGGCCAGTTCTCGACCAGCCCGCGATTGATGTCTTCAAAATTGAACATGTTTGACCCAATGAAGCGACGTAGGGTGGGCACTCGCCCACCAGATTTTAGTTCACAGTATGCATGGCGGGCGTTGCCCCCCGCCGCTACGAGCGCGGCGCCAAGAACAACGTCAGCGCCAATCCGATGACTGTGCAAAAGTAGCACACCATTTCCACGGCGGCGCTCAGCAATTCTTCCGGAATAAACGGAATCATGGCCACACTTTCTCCCCAAAAAGCGTACCTCAGAAAACGCGGCGAGGCGGCCGCCGCTGTCGGGCGCTCGTTACAGTCATACCAAAGCGCAAGACCGGAACTTCACTGCACCAAGTTACAACTGGCACATCCGCTCTAGCCCTGAACCACCAGCTCTCTGGGTGTAGAGGCTTCGCAATTGTCCTGGAACACTTCCTCGGAGCGAGGCAACTCGACGGCCATTGGCTTGCGCCCAACCGCAATCACCGACAAGTGCGGCAGAACGGGTACCCGTTCGACCAACTTCGCCAGCGGAAGGAGCCACTCGTAAAGCTTCATCTGACTGCCGGACAGCGTTGTCCGCTTGAGCAGCTTTCCGGAGATGTACCAGCCCAGCGAGCCAAGCCGATTGAAGCCGCGGCTCTCCACCACGTCGAAGCCGGCCTGCTTGAGTTTGAGGGTTAGTGAATCCGTGGTGTAGCGACGAAAGTGGCCCAGGGCTCGATCCACTCCGGTGTACAGTTCCGGATTGGCCGGAACCAAGACAAGTGCGTGCCCGCCCGGCCGCAATAATCGAAAAAAGTTTTGCAGGACCTGCCAGTCGTCCTCGATGTGCTCCAGCACGTTGATGCAGACGATGGTGTCCAGATTCGCCTTCCGCAGTTCTGAGCACTTTTGCAGCTTGCTCAGGTCGGCCTGGTGTACCGAGAGATTATCCAAGTGGGCGTGTCGCCGGCTCAGGCGCTCGACGTAAAACGGGTCCACGTCGACGCAAGCCAAGCGCTCCCGATCAAGCAACAGCTCCGTGAGATTGCCGATACCCGAACCAGCCTCCAACACGCGCCGGCCGACGTACGGGGCCAGTTGGCGAAACAGCCAGCGGTTAAAGCCGCGCGCACGGCGCACGCTTTGCAGTATCAGGAAGCCCTCGCGCGTCGTGAACCGGCACGAGAAGAAGCGGTACTTGATGAGGGCCCATAGGGCGGCAAACAAATCCTTCACCCCGATCTTCTTTCCCTCGGCGTACGTCCGCCCCTGATAGGAGATGGGCACTTCATACAGGCGCAAATCCCAGCGAGCCAATTTCGTAATCAACTCCGGCTCCAGAGCAAAGCCGTTTGCCGTTAGTGGGATGTCCCGCAGGATATCGGCCCGGATCAGCTTGTAGCCGGTCTCCATGTCGGTCAAGTTGATGTCATTCAGCACATTGCACAGCAGCGTGAGCATTTGGTTGCCCAACGTGTGCCAGTAGTAGAGCACTCTGCGGTAGCGCCCGCTCAGGAATCGTGAACCGAAGACAGCGTCCGCCACGCCATCAAGCATTGGCTGCAACAGCGCCGGATAGTCGTCCGGGTTGTATTCCAGATCGGCGTCCTGGATCAGCGCGAGATCGCCGGTCATGATCTTGATGGCTGTGCGGATGGCCGCCGCTTTTCCTTGGTTTTCATCGTGAAACCAAAATGTGATGCGCGGCTCGTCCCGGGCCAACTCGGCTATCAATTCCGGGCTCCCGTCAGTCGAGCCGTCGTCGACGATCACCAGCTCGATGGGGATGTCGACGGGCGCATTGAGCACGCGATGGACGATGGTGCGCAAGGTGCGCACCTCGTTGTATACCGGCATCAAAACGCTGAGCCGTTTGAACGCAGGAGGACACGATTTGGAGTGATTCTTCGCTTTCTTCATGGGAATCTCGTGGCGGCTTTGCAGCGG
>DASXWB010001063.1:0-15539 GCA_036503915.1 Lacipirellulaceae bacterium
GTAGGTGTAGGGCAACAATTGGTATCGCAACTCCATGTACTTACGGCAGATTGGCTCAACGTGCGGGTTGTGCAGCTCATTCAGGTCGACGCTGCGATTGTGCTCGTCGGGACCGAGCTCGCCCGTGTTCCATCCCCAAGGCAAGCGCAAATGCCAGGTGCGCCCGTGGGCGCGAAAGGATGGGCAGAACGTGCCGAACTGAAACCAGCGCAGGTACAGCTCGCCCGTAAGCTCGCGCGTGGGATAGAAGCCGCCGATGTCGGTGCCCCAATACGGCGACAGGCTCAGCGAGTGGTTTTGACCGATGGCCACTTGCGTGGCAAGAGTGCGCCACCGGCTGTCGATGTCGCCCGACCAGATCCAGCCGCCGTAACGCTGAACTCCGGCATAGCCGGTGCGATGCAGGCTCCACGGCCGCACATTAGGCCGGTCCAACAGCGGACCCTCGTAATACATTTGGTGGCGCGCAATGCGCGACTCTCGGCGCAGCTCGTCGCCGTCATCCGGCCACCAGCCATCGACGCCGAGCGAAAATGTCTCACGGTGCCGGGCCCAATACTGCGAGATGTTGCTCGCACGGCGATTCGGCTGGGCGCTATCGGTATTGAGTTCGTCGGCGTCAAAGTGTTCGACCTTGTCGCCGGTCAAGCGCCGTGGAGGAGCGTTTTGATGGAGCACGACATGGAAGTTCTGTTCGTGCAGCGTTTTGATCATTTCGGCGGGCTTGTCGAATGTGGCCGGGTTGAATTCGACGCTGGCGTGCCCCGTATTCCAGCCGGCCGGGCAATAGCCCGTGCCCAAGTAAATCAGCGCGTCGCAAGGCAATTTCTTTTCGCGAAACGTGCGGGCAACTCGCAGCACTTCCTCCGGCCCAGCCAGCGTGCGGTGCGACTGCATGTAACCCAGCGCCCATTTCGGCGGCAGCGGGGCTGGGCCGGTAAGGCGCGCGTACTCCTGCAAAACGTCCGCGGGCTTGTCCCAGGCAATCAAGTACGCGACAAACGGAACATCCGTCTGGCCGAGCCAAGGCGCAAACATGGCGTCCGCTTCACGCAAATCGAACTCGCCGAGCGGATGGTGGACGAACAGGGCCCAGCCATCGGTGCCGATCAGAAATGGCACGGCGACCCACGAGCCGTGCGTCGGCCGTTCCCAGGCGCCCCAGCCGTCGCGCATGTCGTATTTTGCGCCGCGGCGATCGAGCTGCTGGGCGCCTTCGCCCATTCCCAAGACCGGCGCTTTGGCGCGAAACGAGATCGTGCCGCCGTCTTCGTCGAACCGCAGCGATTGCACCACATCGCCATCAGACCGAAGCAGCGAGATCGACAACGGGGCCGGCTCGATTTTCACAGTCAAATTGCCCACTGGGATAGCCTGGCCGCCATCGTCGAGATTCCGACTGCGCAGCACGGACTGCGGTTCTTGTTCCACAAAAACGCTCGAGCGCGGTTCGGGCCGGGGCTCGCCGGTCGCCTCGTCAACCGGCGACAACACAATTTGAAGCGTGCGGTCGCTGAGCTTGTTGATTGCTAACTCGGCAGGTGCTCCGCGGTAACGAATTGGAACCGACTGAGCGTAAAGGATCGTTGGGTTTGTCAGTGACGCGAAAAGTGCAACGACCCAAACTGCAGCGGTGAATCTCATTTGATGCTTTTCCCGCAGGTGTAGGGCCTGCGCTTTAGAAACTCAAGGTGATTCGTCCGGCTGGATTACCTGACCTAAGTGTCTCGGCACCCAGCGGGTGTTGTATTTTAGTTGCCAATCCGTATCGGGCTGCGTTTCGATGTTTTGCCTTTCGGGCAGCGGATCGACGCGCCGGTCGGTGAGCGAGTTGGGGTCCGTTTCTTTTATCCAGCCGCGAGTGTAGAGAAGCAACGTGCGCACGGTGCCTGGACGCCGCGCCGGCAGTGCGGCCGCATCGAATTCGATCGTCGCCCCGTCTCCCGAGTTGAGAATCGCCATCTTTGGGTCGGACTCGACGACCAGCGGCGTGATGTCGCCATAGCGCGTGCACCAGCCCTCGACGTTTGTGAGCCAGGGCGGCGCATTGCTAATGTGAGCCAGGTTCGGCACCTGCGGGCGGTCGGGTGCCTCGGGCCGCAACTCAGCAAACCCATGCCAATGCAGCTCGGCTGCCGCCGGCCTCAATTCAGTAACTTGTAGCACATCGGCCGGCATTGCTTCGTAAAGCGCGATGCGGTCCCAACGCACCTCGAACGACGTGGTAAGCCGCAGCCGCTCAACTTTGGGCGGCAGTTTGCCGGACAGGTCGCAAACGATCGTTTTGGTGTTTCCTGCCGGAAAGCCAACGATTTCCTCAACCAGGTGCCATTGGCCCGCGGCATCGCGGGCTTCCAAACGCGGCCAGATGGCCTTCAAATCATTCCGTTGCGAGGCGGCGATGTTCGTCGACGAGTTGCCGAACTTGAACCAGCCGGTAAGCGCGAGCATAAGCTTTTCCGTTTTCTCCAATTGGCCGAAATCCAATTCAATCGACAGTGGCTCCGTGAAGCCAACCGTGGGAGGCGGCAAAACGCGGCCTGGTGGAGCGAACACGCTGTCTTCGTTGGCAACCATCTCCGTGCGATCGATCGCGTCGGAGCCTATTGCGGATCGCGGCGCGCGGGGATTTCTGCCGACGGCGATTTGCGGCCCGGCAACGCCGCTTGGCGCTGCCCGATCGCGCGAGAAAAGGGTCGCGTCTTCCGGATGGTCGACGGCCAGTAGCCGTGCTTCATCAAGGTAAATGACCTCGCGCAGCTCGGATGTAATTCGCAGTCGCGCCGCTGCGCTGCCATCGGCGAATCGCTCGGCGAGGCCAAGAACGACAACTTCATCCGGGTCGGGTGGCATCGGCACGCCGCGGGCTAGGGCCACATTGAGCGGCGCGGTGCCCAGGAGATCGGTTATGAACTGCCACCCGCCGTCGGCCCAAGCGTAAAGAAATGGGCATGAACTGCTGCGCACAAATTCCACGATTGTGATCCGCAGCGGCTCACGAGCAACGGCCACATCAATTTCGTTCTTGGCGATGCCGTTCATCCACAAGGTTTGAATCGCGTCCAATTTGTTTTTCGCGTCGACGCCGATTTCGATCGGCAGTTCGCGCTCCGTCCACCGCGTGACGACGAAGTTGCCGGCGCGCGCCTGCACGCGAACGCCGATGGAGCTCGGGCTGCCGACGAACGAACGCAAAGCAAGCTTCAACTGACGATTCGGCGTCGGCGTTTCATTGCGCAACACGGCGAGACCGCCGTCTTGGCCAATCGCGGCTAAGTCCGTGCGGTCGTCGCCGTCGATGTCGGCATCCAGCAGGCGCGTGCCGGCGCGCATTTCGAACGCTGGGATCTGCTCCACGGCGTCTTGGAATTGGCCGCCGGAATTACGCGCGATAAAAGCTTTGCGCTCGCTTTCGCTTCGCCCCGCAATCGCAACGTCTAGCCAGCCGTCGTTGTCGATATCGATCGTTGTTGCCGCCTCAAGCTCTTGCAGGTCCAGTGATTGCTTGTGTGGCTCAACGGTGCCTGTCGTCATTAACGTTAATTCGTTGGGTTCAAGTAAAACGACGTCCGGCAGGCCGTCGTTGTTGAAGTCGTCGCACAGAATGCGTGCCGCGGAGGGCCACGCCACCGACGGGTACTTGGCGAATCTGCCGGCATACTGGTTCAGCCACAGCGATGAGCCTTCAGGCCCTGCGACTATCAGATCGACGCCCAGGTTGATTCCATCCAGATCGGCGGCGGCGAAGTCGCTGCACGGCCCCACGCCGTCCAATCCGAATTCACTCGTCGACTCGACGAATGTACCGTCGCTGTTGTTCCGCCAGACGCGCAGTCCGTTGGCCGAGCCCGTACACATATCAACGTCGCCGTCATGATCCAAATCGACCCATTTCGCAACTTCGCCGGCAGCGGACGCAAGGCCAGACGACTCGGTCAGGTCCTCGAAACCTGCAATCGCGCTGTGGCGAAGAAGCCAGGTGCGCTCGGGTGTGACGATCGCGATTTCCCGCTGATCGCCAACGGGATTTTCGGCATCGCCTTCCGCCGGCTGCCGGCCGCGCTCGTCGACAAACGCGTTGGCCGGTAGAACAGTCGCACGACGAATCGAATCGGCAATCGGCTCCTCGCTTTTGGCGGTCACGCGAACGCGCCCGACTTCGTCGCAATCCATGACCAGGACCCGACCATTCTCGGTAACGCCGACCAATTGATAGCGACCGCTCTCCTCAAGCGCAAGGACAGCAACATCAAGTAAACCGCCTGGTTGCGCCTCACCATTTTCACTTGCGTCGACCAACACGAACTTGCTGGGCGGACCGGCTGTCGCAACCGGCGCAGAGGTTGCCAATTCCGGCCCCTCCGGCTTTGTGTAACGGCACTCCTCGAGCGCCTGCGGATCGGCCGGTCCCTTGATGGTTCGAATCCGCTGGTATTCGCGCATGTAACGGGCAGCCGCTTCCTGGTCGCTCGCCTTGCGGGCAATCGTCGCAAGCTGGTATTGCGCGCCGCCATGAAGCGGATCAAGTTCTGCGGCTTTCTCAAATTGCTCGCGGGCATCCTCACTGCGGCCGAGTGACGAAAGCGCGATTCCCAACTGAAATCGCAGCGTGGCTTCGTTTGGATCCAGCTCGACCGCTTTGCGCAGGTGTTCGACAGCATCGTCGTAGCGAAGCTGCCGTAATGCAGCCAGCCCCAACAAGTAGGAAACCGCGGGGGAGGGCTCGGCCGACTCACTTTGCAACTTGCGCAGCTCCTCGATTGCAAGCTCCGGCTGACCGCTGAGGACGTACGCGCGGGCCAAATTTCGGCGCATTGCCGCCGATTCGGGCCGCAACTCCAGTGCCTGCTTCAAAAGCTCGATCGCCCTCTGACGCTCACCGTTTTCGAGCTGCGCCTTGGCGGTGTTGGCAAGTGAAGGAAAGTCCGCGTCGTTTTGCTGCGCACCTTGTTGGGCAACTTGCTGCGCAGCGTCTTCGGTAACTTGCGGCACAGTTTGCTGCGCAATGGTGATCGTCTGATCCACACCGTCGACTTTCACATCGTGCTTCGAACCATCTGGCCACATGACGGCCAGGCTTTCCACAGTGTCTGTTTTTCCCAAACCAAACGTCACGATCGGCTCGGTTTGTGACAGGTAACTGCGGGTCGGGTGCACGTGACGACGTTGCGTCGCGCCGCCGGAGCGGAGCTCAACTGTCGCACCGATCGCATGCGGATTTCCCGGCCGTCCTACGAGCTTGCAGCGCAGCCAATGATTGCCAAGCTGTTGTTCGTTTCGCAGCAATAACGGCGGTCCTTCGACTTGCGTAAGCACCAGGTCGAGGTCGCCGTCGCCGTCGATGTCGGCCGACGCCAGGCCACGACCGACAATTGGTTTCGCCAGGTCGCCGACGTTGGCCACCGGCAGGTCGGCAAACTGCGGCTGCGCGCTCGCTCCCGCGTTCCAAAAAAGCTTGGCTGATTGCTTGTAGGTTTGGCTTGGCTGCGCAACAGCTATCGTTTCTTCCAAGTGGCCGTTGGCCTCGACGAGGTCCATTCGGCCATCCAGATCGAAGTCGTCGAACAATAGCCCGAAGGTGAGCACGTTGCGCGTCGGGCCGCCGATGCCAAGCGAAATCGTTTCATCGGTGAAGAACAGATCTCGGCGCTTGCCTTCGAGCACATAGAACGACGTCATTTCGTTGGCAAAATTGCTGAGCGCGATCGCCAAGTCGTCGTTGTTGCGAAACCAGGCCGCGTCGATGCCCATGCCGCTCGTGGTCAGGCCGGCCGCGTTGAGGGCGAAGCCGCGCGACTCCCCCGCCTCCTCGAACGTGCCATCCTGCTTGTTGCGGAACAGGAAGTGCCGCACCGTATCGT
The DNA here is from genome assembly GCA_036503915.1 of Lacipirellulaceae bacterium. Taxonomy (GTDB): domain Bacteria; phylum Planctomycetota; class Planctomycetia; order Pirellulales; family Lacipirellulaceae; genus JABDGM01. Next base: position 5,862 of record DASXWB010001063.1, read on the forward strand.
TGGCGACGAAGATATCCAGCCAGCCGTCGCGATCGAAATCGACAAACGTCACCGCCAGTGCTTTTCCGAGGGGCTTGCCCGTGTCTGGATCAGTAACCTGAATGCCAGCTTCGGCGGCCACATCAGAAAAGCGGCCGCCATCGTTGCGATATAAATAGTTCTGCACGCCGTCGAAATTCGAGGGATGAGCGTACGTAAGACCCTGGCCGGGAACCCGGGTCGTGGCCGTCTTGTCGATCTCACGCGTCCAGCGAACATAGTTACAGACGAACAGATCGAGATCGCCGTCGCGGTCGTAATCAAAGAACCCGGTGCTGGTTGTCCAGTCGTCGGAACTGCCGGCAACGCCAGTGTCGTCCGTCGCGTCAACGAAGCGGCCGTCGTCGTTGCGAAACATGCGATTACCGCCGACCGCAGTGAGGAATAGGTCATCGTCGCCGTCGGCATCGTAATCGCCCGCGGCGACGCCTTGTCCGTATACATCGGCCGAGAGGCCGACATCAGATGTGACGTTGGTAAACTTCCCGTCGTCGTTGCGATAAAGCGCAAGCGCAAGTGCGTTCGATGGTTCGGGCGGATGTTCGCTCCAGGGCCATGCCCGACCGCTGACGAGCAACAGATCCGGATCGCCGTCGTTGTCATAATCAAAGAAGGCGCAGCCCGAGCCGCCGGATTCCGGCAACATTTTCTCGCCCGTCGCGCCGCCTCGATGCACGAAATCGATCCCGGCGTCGCCGGCGATGTCTCGAAAAGGAATTTTCGGCAGCTTGTCCGGAGCTGCAATCTGAGGTTCGTCTTTCTTCAGCGGCGGAGCGACCAGTGGGCCTTCGTTCGATCGCCGGACCAGGATGACGGCGGCGATTACGAGCAGGGCTACGCCGACGAAAACCAATGACCAACGCGTCGAGGTCCTTCGCGGCGGGTCATAATTGGGCATCGCCATGGATTAGAGTCCTTTCTGCGAAGCTCCGACTTCGGCGGGTGTAACATCCTCGATTCGCGCCGCCGCTTCGTTCACGTCGGCGAGCCAAGGACGCACCTCTTCCACGTGCCGCAAAATGGAGATGACATTTTCGTCCATCAGGCGACGACCCACAACCTGCAGGCCGACAGGCAAACCGCTCGATGCCAGGCCAGCCGGAACCGACGCGGCCGGATGGCCCGTAAAGTTGAACGGGTGCGTGAGACACCAGCCAATGCACCGCTCAACGGAACGGCCGTTGACCGTTGTTGGGCCGAGTGTTGTGCCATTTTCGGCGTTCAAAACCGGTAGCGCACTGACGGTTGGCGTCAGCAGCCCGTCGAATCGAGAAAAGATTTCCTGCGTGGCGCGCCAAACAGTCGTGCGTAGCATCTCATCGCGACGCACGTCGAGTGCCGAAGCTCGTCGCGCGGTTTCGACCATCTCGTGAATCGGCTCGGGAATGTCCTCAGGAAAGTGTCCCAACAGATCGAAGCCGCCTGCGGCCATAGCATCGAACATTTCTAAATACAGTACGCCGACCTGGCGGAGCCACAGTGCGGCCAGTTCGTCCTGATCCAGCGGCAGCCGCAGTTCGACGTCTTCGATCGTTAGTCCCGACCGGCGTAGCTCGAAAATGCACTCTTCGACGACGCGCGCGACGGATGGCTCGACTGCAAACACTCCCAAATCGCGGCTGTATGCCAGTCGAAGCCGCTTCGTGTCCCGCTCCAGCGCGGCGAGCAAATTCATTCCATCGTCCGGCAAACTGAACGGATCGTCTGCGTGCGGACCGGACATCACCTGCGCCATGAGTGCCAGGTCACGCACCGTCCGCGCGAGTGGCCCGGCATGCACGAACGGCGTGTGGGAGCAAAACGCGTTGGGCGCGCCGGTATTTGGAATGCGACCGTACGTTGGCTTGAATCCAACGATCCCGCACCAAGCGGCCGGAATGCGGATCGAGCCGCCCGCATCCGAACCCTGCGCGAGTGGAACCATGCCGGTAGCCACGGCCGCCGCGCTGCCGCCCGAAGAGCCGCCAGCGTTCCGCGCCAGATCAAAAGGGCAGCGCGTCGGCCCAAACAACCGGTTGTCGGTCGTTCCCTTGTGTCCGAATTCGGGCGTATTGGTTTTTCCCAGGATGATGGCGCCGGCCTTCTCAAGTCGGGCGATATGGGCCATCGTACGATCGGGAACAAAGTCAGCAGTCGCTCGGCAGCCAAACGTGTTGCGCATGCCGGCGCGGAAATCGAAGAGATCCTTGATCAGGATTGGCACGCCGTGAAGCGGTCCCAGCCATTCGTTCCGCGATGCCAGGCGGTCGGCGCGCTCGGCGGTGGCACGAGCGTCGTCGAATGCCGTTGTGACAACGGCGTTCACCGCCGGGTTGAGCCGCTCAATGCGATCAATCGCCGCTCCGACTGCTTCAGTTGCCGATATTGCACGGCTGTGCAGCTGAAGCGCAAGTTCTGTCGCGTCGGGTAAATAGTAGTGGCCGATCACGTTCACTCGCTCCACTTGCGCTGCTCACGACAAGGGCATAGAAAAACGCGACCGCGGCGCCGGTGCGGAAAACGCACAAATCAAACTCAGGCTGACAGCAATGTCCAGAATCAGCTGCACCCCGATCAAGCTAATCGCCGTAATCGCCGGCGCGAAGAGATTCCGGTACCGGTTCATCGAGGCAATTCGTGGCGACAAAGGTTGCCTCCGTAGGCAACGTCAGCAACAGGGCAGGTTTTAAGTCACCGCGGACCGGCGCCGGCTATTGCTTCCCGGCGTGGGCCAGTATATACTCAATTCAAGTTTTTGTACACTAAATCAAATAATAAAGTGTCGCATCAAACCGCGACGGAACGTTCGAAATCTCCCGTGGTTGGACGTAGGGCGGGCCCATATCTCGGCTCGCTGGCCGGTACGGAATAGAACCGAGCTTCGAGGGCAAATTGATGACGCTGAATTGGCGCGGGGTGTTTCCGGCCGCGACGACCCAGTTTACAACCGACTACGGCCTGGATGTCCCAAGGACGCTCCGGCACCTCGACGCGATGATCGACGCGGGTGTCCACGGCCTGATCCTGATGGGCACCGTGGGCGAGTGCTGTTCCATCGAGTTTGATGAGAAGCTCGATTTCTTGAAGGCGGCCGTGGCGCATGTCAGCGGCCGCGTCCCCGTGCTTACCGGCGTGGCCGAGTATACGACGTCGTTGGCGTGTCGCTATTCGCAGGCTGCTGAAGAGGCCGGCGTCGATGGGCTGATGCTGCTCCCAGCAATGGTTTATAAATCCGACCCGCGGGAAACAATCGCTCATTTCCGCACCGTGGCCCGCGCCGTCGATCTGCCGATTATCTGTTACAACAATCCGGTCAGCTATGGCGTTGACGTCACGCCGGAAATGTTCGACGAGCTGGCTGACGAACCGCGGTTCGTGGCGATCAAGGAGTCTTCGGAAGATTGCCGGAGAATTACCGATCTGAAGAACCGTTGCGGCGACCGCTACGCCCTGTTTTGCGGCGTTGACGACATTGCGCTGGAGTGCATCATGCTCGGCGCGGTTGGCTGGGTGTCGGGCCTGGTGAACGCATTTCCGGCGGAAAATCGAATGCTGTGGGACCTCGCCATATCGGGCCGCTACACCGAGGCTCTGGAGCTGTACCGCTGGTTCACGCCGCTGTTGCACCTCGACACGCATCCAAAGCTGGTTCAATACATCAAGCTGGCCACGGCCGAATGCGGCTACGGCAGCGAGACGGTCCGCCCGCCGCGGCTGCCGCTCGTCGAGCCGGAGCGCTCGCAAATCTTGTCAATCATCCGCCGGGCGATAGAATCACGGCCGGTGCTCGCGCCGCACGCCGTTAGTGCGGCTTCGTGAGACAGCCACATTATCGGGGCCGCAAATAAAGCAACCTGCAGCGCTGAGAGTGCAGGCCCCTTCTACACACTTACTTCCTCGTTGCGATGAGGTTTTAGCATGGCAACGGAACCGTTATTGATTGGCGGCCAATGGCGCCCTGGGAAGGAAACCGGCACGATCCAAGCGGTCAATCCGGCCAACGGCGAAACGCTTCCGCACAAGTATCCAATCAGTTCGTGGGACGATTGCGATGCCGCACTGTCCGCAGCCGCGGCCGCAGCGGTCGAACTTGAATCGCTGCCGCCAACGGCAATCTCCGCCTTTCTGGAAAGCTACGCCGATCGATTAGCCGCTCATTCCGACGAAATCTGTGCGCAGGCCAACTTAGAGACAGCACTTCCGGTAAAGCCCCGATTGGCGGACGTTGAAATGCCGCGCACGGTCAGCCAGCTGCGCCAGGCGGCTGCCGCGGCGCGCGAGGGAACGTGGCGGCTGGCGACGATCGATTCCGCCAACAACATTCGTTCATACTATGCGGCAATTGGACCGGTCGTGGTGTTTGGGCCGAACAACTTTCCGCTCGCGTTCAATGGAATCTCGGGCGGCGACTTTGCCGCGGCGATTGCCGCTGGAAACCCGGTTATCGCCAAGGCCCATCCGCTGCATCCTCGCACATCGCAGCTCATGGCCGAGCAAGCGCACGAGGCCGCGCAAAGTGCGGGACTGCCGCCCTGCACCGTTCAGTTGCTGTACAAGACATCGCGGCAGGACGGCACGCGACTTGTCAGCGATTCGCGATTAGGCGCCGTCGCCTTCACCGGCAGCCGCGTCGGCGGCATGGCACTCAAGGCCGCGGCCGATGCCGTCGGAAAACCGATTTACCTGGAGATGTCGAGCGTCAATCCAGTCTTCTTTCTCCCAGGCGCTCTCAACGAGCGCCGGACCGATTTGGTGAACGAGCTCGCCGGCAGCTGTCTGCTCGGCGCGGGACAGTTTTGCACTTGCCCCAACCTGTTTGTAGTTTTGGGTGGGGAGGCGGCTGAAGCTTTTATCGCGGACCTCAAAGCTCAGCTCGATTCGCGTCCTGTGGGCACTCTTCTCTCAGGCGAAGTGATGGACTCACTAGCCAATGTCGTAACAGCTCTCAAGGAAGCCGGCGCTGAACTGGTCACCGGCGGCCAGCCGGGCGAGGCGCCAGGGTTCTCGCATCAGAACACGTTGCTGCGCGTCTCCGGCGAACGGTTCCTACAAGATCCTGCCCGACTACAAACGGAAGCCTTCGGTAATGCGACGCTGGCCGTTGTGGCGAATGGAATTGAGCACGTCTGCGAAATCGCAGCCCGCATTGAGGGTAGCCTCACCGGCTCGCTCTATTCGGCCAGCGACGGAAGCGACGACAAACTGTATGGCCAGATTGCTCCAATTCTGCGGCGCCGCGTAGGCCGATTGCTCAACGATAAAATGCCGACCGGCGTCGCCGTCTCCCCGGCAATGAACCATGGCGGGCCGTTTCCCGCCACCGGACATCCTGGCTTCACGGCCGTGGGAATTCCAGCGTCGCTCCGGCGATTTGCGATGCTTCAATGCTACGACAACATTCGCAGCCACCGTCTGCCGCCCTGGCTGCAAGACCCGTCGCCGAATGGAATGATGTGGCGCTCCATCGATGGCAAGTGGACGCAAGACGCAGTTCCAAAAGCTTGACCATGTGGCACGACTCTCCGAGTCGTGCTTTGCACCTCAACCGACGAATCACTGATCGGCACATAACACTCATCGAATTCGATTTCGTAGTGCGAAGCTTCTGGCCTGAAAGGCCGCGCTGCGACAGCCCAGGACGAAGTCCTGGGTACAATCGCAACGAAACAATAGTCAGCCCTGTAAGGGCGCGCTGTTTTTTCCAACATATTGAAGCGCGCCCTTGCAGGGCTAGATTTCTTGTGGTGACTCTAAACCCAGGGCTGCTCCCTGGGCTATCGCAGCGCGCCCCTTCAGGGCACCAATCGCTCGGCGCTCGTACGCTCGGCGCACGTCTAAACGGTTTTGCCGTCAATCGCATGCACCTTGAGATCTTCCAGATCGCAGTACGCAAGCGCCGCTTCGTGTGTTGCCCCGAGAATCACTTTCGGCGCGTGGCCCGCATCGAGCGCTTCTTGCCAGCGCGGCGCGCAAAGGCACCAGCGGTCGCCCGGCTGCAGGCCGGGGAAGCCCCATTGCAAGTTGGGCGTCGACAGATCGTTGCCGACCGATTTCGAGAAAGCCAGGAACTCGGCCGTCATCACCACGCACACGGTGTGCGAGCCGACGTCTTCCGGCCCGGTGTTGCAGCAGCCGTCGCGAAAAAAACCGGTCATCGGCGACGTGCAGCAGACCTGCAGCTTACCGCCGAGCACGTTTTTGGCCTTCGGCAGCCGGACAACGCCATTGGTCTTGGCGATGCGAATCATCGTGTTCAATCCAAAGCGGGTTGTGTCGTATAATCGAACTGGGGAAGCCGCCGCGAGCGAAACCGGCGCTTAATCCCGGGGTTTGGTACAATGGCGAAATGCCCTTTCCTTTTCCGCGGCGCCCAGCCGGAGGGCGGACCAATTGTAGCAGATGTGAGGCCGGGGCGATGATTCTTCGACCGTGCGGCGATTGCCTGTGGCTCGGGCTGGCACTGATCTTTGGCACTGCCTCAACGACTGTTGCCGGCAATCCAAACCCAGCCCAAACGGCGAAGCAAATTGACCAGCTGATTGCTGAGGAAGTTTTCAGCGAAGCCACCGATCTCGCGCCGCGCGTCAATGACGCAACCTTTTTGCGGCGGGCGTGGCTGGATATCGTCGGCGACATCCCAACGCCGGAGCACGTGACCGCCTTTTTGCTTGACCCGGCCGCTGATAAGCGCGAGCGCGTGGTCCGCGAACTGCTCGACAATCCGCAATATGGTCAGAACTGGGCCCGCTATTGGCGCGACGTGATCCTCGTACGCCGCCTTGAAGACCGCGCGGCAATCGTGGCCAATCCGCTCGTGGTCACGCTTACCGAGAAGTTCAACGAGAACGAATCGTGGGATAAGATCGCGGCCGAGTTCATCACCGCCACCGGTGACGCGAAAGAAAACGGCGCCACGGCGATCCAAATGGCTCAGGACGGTCGTACTGAGGAAACCGCGGCCGAGATATCGCGTGTCTTTCTCGGCATCCAGATTCAGTGCTGCCAGTGTCACGATCACCCGTACGATTCTTGGAAGCGCGAGCAGTTTCACGAATTCGCGGCGTTCTTTCCGCGGATCGCCGTGCGTCCTTTGCTAACGCCCACGCGGCGTAGTTTCGAAGTCGTGGCCGACGACGGCCCGGATAGACCGCAGCGCAACCCGAACGCGGAAGGCCGCCGCGGACAGGCCGAACATTACATGCCCGATCTCGACGATCCGGCGGCGCGCGGCACGCGTATGCAGCCCAAGTTTTTCCTTAGCTCGGCGAAACTGCCCTTCGGCACGCGCGACGCCGAGCGTCGAGCCGCGATTGCCCGCTGGATGACGAAGAATCCTTGGTTCGCCACCGCATTTGTCAACCGCATGTGGGCCGAGCTGGTTGGTGAAGGCTTTTATGAGCCGATCGATGACATCGGCCCGGAACGCACGCCTTCGGCCCCGAAGGCAGTCGAGTTGTTGAGCGGCCGGTTTGCCGAGAGCGGCTACGATGTGAAGTGGCTGATTCAAACAATTTGTGCAACTGAGGCATATCAGCGCGAAAGCCGTCCGCGCCGCGATGTCGACGGCACGCCGTTTGTGGCCAACGTGGCCCAACCGCTGCGCAGCGACCAGCTTTACAACGCCCTGCTCACGGCGTCGGACTCGGAGGAATTGGCGCAGGCCCCAAATCGGCGTCGCCGGCCTCAAATGATGGGCCCTTACGCCCGTGCCGCGACGGTTCGCAATCAATTCGAAGTGGCGTTCGGCTACGACCCCAGCGATCCGCGCGAAACGGTGACCAGCTCGATCCCGCAGGCGCTGGCAATGATGAACGGTGTGCGGATCAATCTGGCAGTGCGCGCAGTTGGCCAAGATACTATATTAGGGCGCTTGCTGGACGAGATCAAAGACAACAAATCGCTCGTCGAGGAATTGTACTTGCGTACTTTGTCGCGCCAGCCGACCGAAGATGAAATGAAGACTGCGATCGGATTCGTTCGCTCAACCCGAAATCGCCAAGCGGCGTTCGAGGACCTTTTCTGGGCGCTGTTGAATTCGTCCGAGTTTTCGCACCGAAGGTAATAAAACCAGCCACAGAGGGCACAGAGATCACAGAGGAAATACCGAATATTAGATCGTGATGAATTTTGAAAGATAAGGGATGAATGATGAAAGATTATGAATGAAGCATTCAGTAAAATCCATCTTTCATCCTTCATCCTTCCATCTGCTTCTCTGTGATCTCTGTGTCCTCTGTGGCAATCAGACTCAGGAATTGCCAAATGGCTCTTAAACTTCAACATCACATCCACGCTCGCACGAATTGCGATTGCGTCGTCCATCGGCGCGATTTTCTGCGGCTGGCCGCGGCGAGCGGCGCGGCGGCGGGCGTCGTAAGCTGGACCGATGCCATCTGCCTCTCGGCCGAAGACTTGCGCAAGCGTGGCATGGCCTGCGTCCTGCTATGGATGGGCGGCGGCCCGAGCCAGTTCGAAACCTTCAGCCCCAAGCCGGGCCACCAAAATGGTGGCGACACGAAGGCAATTCCTACAAGCGTGACCGGCATCCAGATCGCCGAGGGGCTGCCCAATGTGGCCCGCATCATGGATGACCTCGCGATTATTCGCTCGATGACGAGCAAGGAAGGCAGCCATCCGCGCGCGAGCTTCCTGCTACACCACGGTTATTTGCCGATGGGCGGCGTGAAATTTCCCACGCTTGGTTCCCAGGTAGCGCATCAAATCGGCGACCCGACGTTCGACTTGCCCAGCTTCGTGCGAATCGGCGGCCGGCGGGCCGATTTGGGCGGCGCGGGCTTTCTTGGCGTCGACTACGACCCGCTCGTGCTGCAAAATCCGGAGCGCCGGCCGGAAAACACGCAGCCGGCCACGCGCGATGAGCGCTTCGCGCGCCGACTAAACCTTCTCGACCAGATCGAAGCCGATTTCGGCGCCGTCGAAGGCGCGGACATCGTCGCCAACCATCGCAAGCTGATTCGCAAATCGTCGGAAATGATTCTCAGCCCGCGCATGGAGGCTTTCGACCTGGAGAAAGAATCCGACAAGATGCGCGACGCCTACGGCCGCACGCGCGTTGGAGCCGGCTGCCTGCTCGCCCGGCGGCTCGTCGAAGCCGGCGTCACGTTTGTCGAAGTGAACGTCGATGGCTGGGACACGCACGAGGACAATTTCACTCGCACCGCCGAGCGCAACACGATGATCGACCAGCCGATGGCCCAGCTGATCACCGACCTGCGCGAGCGCGGCATGCTGGAGCGGACACTCGTGATCTGGATGGGCGAGTTCGGCCGCACGCCGCGAATCAATGCCCGGGCCGGCCGCGATCATTACCCGCGGGCGTTTAACGTCGCCCTGGCCGGCGGCGGCATTCGCGGCGGGCAGGTTGTCGGCCAGACCGATGCCGGCGGCGTCGAAGTTACCGAGCGGCCCGTCACCGTGAGCGATCTCTTCCGCACTATCTACACCACGCTCGGCATCGATGCCGACCACGAAAACATGAGCCGCATCGGCCGGCCCATCAAACTCGTCGACGGCGGCGAAGTCATCCGCGAGCTCGTGGGTTGATCCTATCCCCTCGCCCGGATAGTCTCACGCAAAGGCGCCAAGTCGCAAAGGATATTCGAGGCGACTTTACGCCTTGGCGTTTCTCCTGCTTAGGAT
>DASXWB010001064.1:0-2340 GCA_036503915.1 Lacipirellulaceae bacterium
CTCGAGGCCGACCGTCGCCACCAAATCGTCCGACGCCTCTCGCGAGCTCTCCAGGGCCTCTAGCTCTCCTCGCCAACGTCATCGATACGGTATACGGACGCCGGAGTGTCACCATTGCTGCCGCCCGATTCTGCAGCACGCGGCAACTAGCTCGATAGCTTCTCCAGTTTCGTGCGCATCCGGCCCAGTCTCTTCGGTGCCTTGGTGGATTGGAATACTGGATCGCTGCGAGTTCTGAGCATTCCGGATCGGCCCGGCAGAACCGGGGTTTTTTCATGCGCGCTCTTGCCGTTTGCTAGTCCCCGCGACACTCCGCGTGCGCGTGCCGCGCCACTTTTTGCGCCGCTAGACTGGGTCCCACTGAGCAAGCTGCGCGGGTAGGCAATGGCAACTTTGCCGCTGCCCGGATACATGCGCCGGACGCCGCGAAGGATTTGCGGTGTGCTTGTTCGCAGCTTGCTCACAATCGAGAGCCCAATCCGTCAGGGACATCGGCCGGGAGGCGGTGTACTCCGCCTTTCGGTTGGTACAAGCCGCTTAGTCGCGGGATGTAGTCCGCATTCGCGGCAGGGGTAAACTGTGGCGAATTCAGTTCCGCACCATTAATTGTGGGCAAGTGAGCTCCAACCAACGCACCATGGATGAGCGCGATTCCTGGATTCGTCAGATCCTGCAGCGAGAGTAGCAATCCGCGCGAATGTGCCCAGGCCGCCGCAGCCAGCAGCATGCTATGCCCTTTGCATGTTTTGAGAGCCAGGCCGCTCCAGCCTTGCTGTTGGGCCGTATCGAGAATTGTCAAATCCGTGAGTCCTTCGTCGAGCATGACGGGCTTGCGCGCTGCAACCGGCCGCCAGTCGAACGGCGCATGAATTATATCTCTAGCAGTCGGCTGCTCGATGTATGCCAGTGCACCATAGGCTTCTGCGTCCAGCGCCTCTAATTGCTCGAGATACTCCAGCACACCGGCCGCATCGGGATTTCCTTCGTTGCTGTCGATCACCAACGCCGGGTTCGTAACGCCTATCGCTTGGGTTGAACGGTAGACTTCAATCGTTCGCCTTGTGTCCTCGACTTTGTCGCGGCCGGTGATCTTGAGCTTGAAGCTGCGATAACCACCTGTCGCGTAGGCCTTCGATATCATGTCCGGCAACGTATCGGTTTTGTTGATAACCAGCCAAGCAGGTAGCGATTTTCGCGGTTGTCGGATCGTGCGACGGATCGCCGCGATGGCACCCTCTCGAGGAAAATAACTGTCAGCGGACGGAGTTGGAGCATCTTCGTCGAACATTCGAAATGCCGATCGACCGGTCGCTATTCCGGCGGCATCGTGGATCGCCGCATCAAATGGGCTGGCGCACATTGCGCGGGCCAATGCCGGCACCGGAATCTCCGCGGGCAGTTCGTGGAGGGCCCAATGGTGCAGCCGCAAGCCTATTTCCAACGGATGTAGGATCTCGCCAGGAGCGATTTCACTGCAAGCCGCTGCCGCCCGGTTAGTAATTGCCTGAAGTATCTGAACGCGTCGCTCATGTGGAACCTTGGGATCGGGCCACGCCCACAGGTCGCTCAAGTAAACGGCCCCGCGGCCCTCCGCTCGTCTGCCCGCGACCGTTTCAACGGTAACTGTCGCCCGCGCCTCAATAAGGTCATCGATTGTCCCCGTGCTGAGGACGAGCGGCGTAACCAGCTTTTGCGGATGATAGGTGACCGATGCACCAACGATCCGGCAGGCCATTTCGCGAGCCACTTGTTGTCGTCCGGTCAATGACATGGCGCCGGCTCCGAAGTGCACACCTTTTAGAAGCGGCCGTCGCGCACTTCGAAGTGGGTGGGTTTATCCCATAATGGCCTGCCAGCGCGAATCCAGTCCGCAATCCACTCAATGAGCTTTTCGACAGTCATGCGGGGCGTGCCGAACAGCTGGTGAGCCAGACCTGCATCACTCAGTAAGGCAGTCGGCGACTCTTCGCCGGCGAATGCGACGCGTCTCTGAAAGTGCTCGCCAAACTGGCGGGCAACATCGCGGACACGAATGATTTCGGGCCCAGTCACGTTGAGAACAAACGGGGGTGAGGTCGCCAGTGGAAGTGTCGCCAGGGATTGGGCGTTGGCGTCGGCCTGCCAAATGACATTCGCATAGCCCGTTGCCAGCGAAACGGCTTCCCCCTGCCAAACTTGTCGTGCAATATCCACGAGCACGCCGTAGCGAAGTTCCACTGCATAGTTGAGCCGAATCAAGGAAATTGGGATCTGCCATTCGCCGCCGAAAAACGAAAACATTCGCTCGCGGCCCATGCACGTCATCGCGTACTCGCCCACCGGCGCAAGTGGTTCGGTCTC
>DASXWB010001065.1:0-2856 GCA_036503915.1 Lacipirellulaceae bacterium
GTCGCGAGAGTATGCGCAAAACGTGTCTTCGCTGAAGTCTAGAAATGGCAAAAGCCCCAGACGTTTTTCTGCCCACGTTCATTCTAATTGAATTGGCAGGCTTTACGTCGTCGCAGGCCCATGCCCACGACAAGCGAAGTGGCCAACAACGCCGATACGACGGCATAAGGCTCTGGAACCGCAACGGTCGACTGGCCCATCTCAGATTGGATCGCGCCGAAGTTGCGTCGCCATATTTCGTAATCGGCTTGGTCGATGAGGCCATTGCGATTGCCGTCGGCAGCCAGCTCCACGGTCGACCCGGTCGTCCGCCGCCACAGCACGAAATCGGCCGCGCTCACCGTGCCATCGCCGTTGTAGTCGCCTGCTAAAACCGGCGGCAACGGCAGCGGCGAGATTTTGAACTCAAATTGAAACTCTGAATGCGTACGAACCATATTGTGAAAAGGCGAAAACGTTCGCACGCGCACGGTCGTGCCATCCTCCAAAAACTCGACGACGCGAAGCCAGCCATCGCCGCCAAATGTTTCGAACTGGGTGTTGAAAAACATCTGATGGACGACCGTGCCTTCGCCCCTTCCGGTCGAGTACCCCGCGCCATCGCCGCCAAAATGACCGTTGAACGTCATTTCAAAACTACTATGCTTGCTCACCAGGTGCTGCCACAGCTCGGCGCCGTCGGCGTCGGCTGCTACCCTGCTGCCACTGTAACGATTGCTACTGACCAGCAAATACGCGTGCGTGAGGAGGACGGCTGTGTGGTCGGCATACTCAGGCGAAGCGGCAATTTGATTTGCCCAGGCGACCGTAGCCGGCCGCGGCTCCCATTCCAGCGCCAGGATCAGCATCTCCCGGCCGTCGGGCGCGGTGAATTCATAATAGGCGTTCTGCAGCTCGCCGGGGTTCATCGTCCCCTTGAGAATGCCGCCCCGCGCCGGATCGACCAGCGGGTTATCGATGGCCTTGAAATAGTCGTTAAAAAACGTCTGCCGGTTCTGGGCGTTGGTAGTCCCATAGTCATGATTGCCCGCCACCATGACGTACGGCACATGGCCGTTGAGCACGTGCATCGACGCTTGCGCGTTTTGCCACTGCTGAGTCGACGTTTGATCGCCCGTTGTGGGATTGTTCGTGTTGTTATTGTTGACGATGTCGCCCTCGTGCAGCACAAGCTGGATGTTGAACGCATCTTTGTTATCGCGAATCCACTCGGTCATCTGCGTGAAGATGATGCGGTCGACGGATGATTTGGCATAGTTCTGCGAGTCGGGAATAATCACCATCGACCAGGCGGCATCGGGCGAGGGCGTGAACGGCGCCTGAGGCAACGTATCCACCCAACCCGGCGAGCCATGGTTTTCATCCTCACCGCCCACAAAACGAGCGCCGTAAGCGCCGAACATGGAAGGTTTCCAATTGGTGCCGACGTCGTTGCTGCTGGAGGTTAGCCCCGCCGGCATCGCAAAGATGCTCTGTCCGTGCGAGCCATTAGCGCGTGGCCAACCAAAAGCGTCGTCGTAGTTTACCTGATCGAGGATGAGGCCTGACTGGTTGCGAACTGCTACGGTTTCGTTGATCGGTGACGGGCCGTTCGCGAACGTGGGGAAGCCGGCGACTTCGAGCCGATTGATTCCCGCTCCCCAAATACTGTCGAAGGTTGCCGCGTCGCCCGTCACGACCAGCGACTGGCTGGGCCCGATCAACGTGCGCGAAGGAAATGGAATTGCCCAGGTATTGTCCTGAGAGTCGCCGACCTGCCAGCCCCCGATGTTCAGCCATTCATTGCCATTGTTGTAAAGCTCGATCCACTCGCGGTTGAAAGGCTGCACCGCGCCTGAACCAAAGTCGGCGCCCCCGGGGTTGTACATGATCTCGCTGATAACGATCTCGGCGCGCAGCGTACCTGGGGCGAGCGGCATCAATACGATGAACATCGCCAGGGGTGGACCAACAGGGTGGCGCATGGGCGGGCTGAAGATCATCAAGCGGGTCTTGCTACTGCAGCTCAAATGGCGGCAGCTCACCACCTCCCTGCTCGACGCGCGCGGTCAAGTTCGATGTGTCCGGATTGGCGTACCGGCCGTTCAGTCGGTCCTTAGGTTGGTACATCTCCTGGTCGACATTGGGAGGGATCGGCTCAGGCCAAATAACGGTCACATTAAACGTTCCCACAGGTGCGCCATCGCCGGGATCAAATGAGGTGAGCTCAAACACACCTTCCGCGTTGCTTGTGCCCGTCGGGACAAGGGCGCCCGGTCCCTGCAACTCCGGCGTGCTGCCGAAAAAGGCCACGTTGGCTCCTTCCGCCGGTTGCCCATTCACTAGCACCTTGCCAGTAACAGGGTAGACCTTGATGCGAGCGTCATCATCGCCACAGCCGACGACGGCCAACAGGCAACACGACGCAACCCAAGGAGCATGCGGAGCATGACGCATCTGACTTATGGGGCTCCCTTCTACCGCCTAAAGTGATGACGGGTCAATAATATCGTCGCCGTCTCGCGTGAAGAGCGAAGTGAATACGTCCGGATCGATCGATTCGTTCACGAAATGCACCGAGCCATCGCCCATTCCGTAAAAGCAGCCATCAAGATGAAAGCTGTAAATTTCCTCATGATTCGTGCAGTTCATCATGCTCGTGCCGCAGCGCTCATGAACATCATGCCAGTTTTCGAATTGAGCCCAACTATAGCCGCCCTGCGTCAAGACTGGGTCACCGCGGCCGCTATTCTGGGGCAAGCCGCCTCTGTACCTAAGCGGTCGGCCACCGGTCTCGAACCACAAAAACGTTTGCGACAACCCGTCGGTCGTGTACCTCAACTTCGCTACTCCCTGCACTCCCTCATGCCCTCTTAG
>DASXWB010001066.1:0-2116 GCA_036503915.1 Lacipirellulaceae bacterium
TGGCGTCCTTAGCTGGTTTGCTTTTGCGACAGCAGACAAGCCGATTGGCATTACCACGGCGTTCGAACATACCGCCGCGCTTGCCGAGAAAGCCGTCGTGCCCGGTTTCGAACAGCAAAACGAATACTTTGCCGCCAAAGAGGCTGAAGGCAATTCCCCTAAGTTTGATTGGCAATGGATGCTCGTCGTGGGTGTCTTCTTGGGAGCGCTTCTTAGCGCGGGCCTTTCGGGCGATCGCACGAAGCTCTGGGTGCCGCCGCTCTGGGCAAGTCGCTTCGGGCCGAGCAGAGCCAAACGCCTGACCGCCGCCTTTCTCAGTGCAGCTCTCATGATGTTCGGCGCCCGACTTGCCCAGGGCTGCACCAGCGGCCACGGCATCAGCGGGACGCTTCAACTCGCTGTTTCCAGTTGGATGTTTATTTCGGTCGCATTCGGCGTCGCCATCCTATCGGCCCTGCTTATGTACGGCAGGGAAGGAGCGCAGCATGTTTGAGTCTCCTGACAAACTCATTCTCGGATTACTAACGGGCGTGGTCTTCGGCTTTCTCCTGCAAAAGGGACGAGTCGCCAAGTTCGAAGTCATCGTCGGCCAATTCCTGCTGCGCGATTGGACGGTGGTCAAAACTATGGGGACGGCTGTGGTTGTGGGCGCGATCGGCGTTTATGCGCTCGTCGCGGCCGATGCGGCGTCGCTACATATCAGGCCGGCGCTGCTTGGAGGCGTGTTGATTGGCGCCGTCTGCTTTGGCGTGGGCATGGCCGTCTTTGGCTATTGCCCCGGTACGAGCGTCGCGGGCTGCGGCGAGGGGCGGCGAGACGCCATGGTCGGCGTGGCAGGAATGTTTGCCGGGGCGGCCGTGTTCGTCGCTGCCTATCCGGCGCTGCAGCCGCTCATTAAAGGATTAGGCGATTGGGGGAAAATTACGCTGCCGGAGATTACGCGCACGTCCCCTTGGCTATGGATCGGCGGGTTAGCGCTTGTCGGCCTAGGGGCCTTCATCGCCGAACGACTTTCGGGCCACGGTCCGCAGCGGCGTCGCGACCGCGTGCCCCGCGGTGCGCATGCCTGAAGTGAAATTCGGCTACGACGCGTCGGCGAATTATGAGGAGACTCTTCGATGTCAATGATTCTGGAGCGAGTGCAGACCGAGGGAATCGCGGAGCTGTCCTACTTGATCGGCGACGACTCCGCAGGAACGGCTGCCGTGATCGATCCCCGCGCCGACGTGGAGATTTATGTCGAGCTGGCCCGATCGCGAAAGCTCGCAATCACCCACATCTTCGAGACGCACATCCATGCCGACCTGGTGAGCGGTGCCCGCGAGCTGCAGGCACGGGTAGGGAAGGCGGACATCTTCGTAAGCGTTGAAGGCGGCGCCGAGTATGAGTTCGACCATCAGCCCGTTCGAGATGGAGATCAGTTCGAATTCGGCGATCTCCTTCTGACCGCCCGTCATACGCCGGGGCACACTCCCGAGCACATCTCCTACGAGGCGAGTGAAAAGAGCCGGGCGCCTAAGCCGTTTGGCGTCTTCACCGGCGATTCGCTGTTCGTGAACTCCGCTGGTCGACCCGATCTGCTCGGATCGAAGGAAGCGGAGAAGCTGGCCGATGAGCTGTACGACACGCTCTACGATTGCTACTTGAAGCTCGATGATGACGTGATTATCTACCCCTCGCACGGAGCCGGTTCGCCATGCGGCGCCTCGATTGGCGACCGGTTGGAAAGCACGATCGGCTACGAGCGGCGATTTAACCCGTTCCTTCAGCTGTCCGGAAAAGACGAGTTCAAAGAATACGCGCTGTCGACGGCCCCGCCCGAGCCGACATACTACAAACGAATGAAGAAGCTCAACGCCCACGGGCCGGAGGTGCTCGGAAACCTTCCGGTCATCCCGGGGCTTCCGCCTAAAGACTTTCAGGCCGCGGCGGAAAATGGAAAAAACCTCGTGATCGATACACGGCAGATGCTCGCCTTTGGCGGCGGTCACATCGGGGGCGCACTTAACATCGGCGGCCGACCGGAGCTTTCGATCTGGGCAGGATGGCTGCTCGATCCTGAACAGCCGTTGCTGCTGGTGTTGGACAGCGACGAAAAGGTCGGACAGATCGTTCG
>DASXWB010001067.1:0-2192 GCA_036503915.1 Lacipirellulaceae bacterium
CTATTTCGATCAGCTGCGGGCCGAGCGGCTCGATAATGCCTTCGTTGAGCAGCAGCGGTTGTCGGGCCGGCCGCTTGTGGCAATTTTGCCCGGCTCGCGCACGCAGGAGGTGCAGAACAACTTCGGTTGGCTTTTGAAGGCGGCCCGCACCGTTCACGAGCGGTTGCCCGATGTCCGGTTTGCGGTGGCCGCCTTCAAGCCAAGCCAAGCCGAAATGATTCGCCGCCAGGTCGCCGGTGCCAGCCTGCCGATCGAAGTGCATGTTGGCCGCACGGCCGAGATTATCCACGCCTGCGACTGTGCCATGGCCGTGTCAGGCTCTGTCTCCCTGGAACTTCTGTATCACACGAAGCCGTCGGTAATTCTCTATCACGTTTCGCGAGTGGCATTCTTTGTGCAGCGGTTTTTTCGCAAGGTGCGTTACATCACGCTAGTTAATCTGCTGACGACTGACGATTTGTTTCCCAAGCGAGTTGCCGTCTACGACTCGGATGATCCGGTCGATGCCGGCGTTCTCATGCCCGAGTATCTAACGTGTGAGGACAGGTCACAGCAAGTGGCCGAGCACGTTGTGGAATGGCTCACCGATCCGGCGAGGCGGGCGGCACGCGTCACGCAACTGGCAGGGCTGAAGGAGCGCGTCGGTTATGGCGGCGCGTCCTGTCGGGCGGCTGATTATATGATTTCCGAGCTGGAAAAGCGCAGCCAGCCGACTTTACGCACTCACTTTCCATTCGCCGCGCAACTGGAAACGGCGAGTCGTGGTGCGGCTTGAGCTGGCGATTTCGGATTGCGGATTTCGGATTGCGGATTGGATAATGCGCGAAATGCCGGGGTCGAGGACGCCCCGGCTCGCCCCAGTCCGTTATTGCGATATCGATGTTTCTCGGCGAACCACCCCCGACGCAGGCCGATTTGCATTTTCGGCTATTCGGCTTCCCAGTACGTGTGCACCCGTTTTTTTGGCTGGTGACGCTCGTGTTGGGCCTGGGCGGCGATGTGGCTGACCCTATCAATACGCTGATCTGGGTCGCCGTCGTCTTTACATCCATTCTGGTGCACGAACTCGGGCACGCCTTTCTACAACGTTATTATGGTGGCGAACCTCGAATAACGCTCTACAGCTTCGGCGGCCTGGCATCCTGCGATGATTGCGACCGATCACCGCGGGCACAAATTCTGATTTCCCTGGCCGGGCCGTTGGCGGGATTTTTGCTCGCGGGCCTCGTAATTGCGGTGTTAGCCATAACGGGGCAACTCAGAGGGTTCGAGTTCAGCCTGTTCCCAGTAGTTTGGGAGCCGTTCGACTTGGGATACTATGACATCAACGGCAAGGACTCGCCGCGCGACACGTTGATCTTGTACTTGCTGCTGGTAAATATTCTCTGGGGCGTCCTAAACTTGCTGCCGATCTATCCACTCGACGGCGGCCGTATTGCCCGGGAGCTGTTTACACTGAACAATGCGCGGAGTGGCATTATTCAATCGCTGCAGCTTTCGATAGGCGTGGCCATTCTTGTGGCCATCTATGCGCTGGTGAATCGCAATTTGTATACGTGCATCCTGTTTGGTCTGCTCGCCTATGGGGACTACCAGGCGCTGCAGAGTTATCGAGGGTCATGGCGGTAATACGCGTAGAGAGGAGTTGGCCGCCCTTCGGCCGTGAGCTCAGGGCCGAACGGCCAGCTGGATGCCGCAGAAGGTTTGCGTTGAGCGAGTCATCGACGAAGAAGTCGCCGTCACGGCGCGTCATTTTTTTGGGCGCGAGCAACCTCCGGCTGTCGTTTGGGACGGTTGTCGCCGCGGCGCGGCGCACCTGGGGCGAACCGCTCGAAATCATGGCCGCCATCGGCCATGGGCGCTCGTATGGCCAGGATTCGACCGTCTTCGGGCGAAAAATTTCTGGAATTTTTCCCTGCGCGCTTTGGCAGGATTTACAGAAGCGCCCTGCGCTGCCGACTTCAGCGCTCGTTACGGACATTGGCAACGATTTGTTGTACGGCGTACCGCCGGAACAAGTGCTGGAATGGGTCGGACGATGCCTCGATCGTCTAGCCGACGTCGATGCGACAACACTCGTTACGGAGTTGCCGATTGCAAGTATCGAGCGCTTGAGCGAGTCGCGATTTCAATTTTTCCGCCGGTTGTTCTTTCCACGGAGCAAGCTCACCTGCAAGGGCGCTCAAAGCCTG
>DASXWB010001068.1:0-3613 GCA_036503915.1 Lacipirellulaceae bacterium
CTTCGAAGTGCCTGCGTACACGCCAACGTATAATGCGAGATCTTCAACCAACTCACTTACTCACGTACTCACCTTTACTCGCGATCCGTCGACCTTTGCGCCGCCGCAAAGATCTCCGCGATGTGCATCACGCGCATCGGCTTTTGCTGCCGCCGCAAAAGCCCTTCAAGGTGCATCAGACACGACATATCGGTGGAGGTCAGCACGTCGGTGCCAGCCTGCTCATGGTCAGCAATGCGATCATTGCCCATCATGCAGGATACCGCTTCTTCGGTGACGGAAAACAGCCCGCCGAAGCCGCAGCACTCGTCCGGCCGGCGCAGCTCGGTGATTTCAATGCCGTCGAGCGTCGCGAGCAGCTGCCGCGGCTTGTCGAACGCCGGACCAACGCGCTCGCTGCCCGCGGCCATGCGCAGCTCGCGTACTCCATGGCAGCTCTGATGCAATCCTACGCGGTGCGGAAAGCGGCCCGGCAATCGTTCAATCCTGAGCACATCGGCCAGGAACTCGCACAGTTCGAATGTTTTGCGGGCAACGGATTGCAACTGGTCCGAATGGCCCAGCACTTCATGGTAATGGTGACGGACCATCGCCACGCAGCTGCCGGAGGGCGACACAACATAATCATACGGCTCGAAGATGCGCAAAAATCGCTCGGCCAGCGGCCGGGCATCGGCGTGCAGCCCGGCATTCGCCAGTGGTTGGCCGCAGCATGTTTGCGCTTCGGGAAAGTCCACTTCTACCCCACATCGCTCAAGCACCTCGACCGTTGCCAATCCGACGTGTGGATAGAACTGGTCGATGTAGCAGGGAATGAAAAGGCCGATGCGCATACTATGGACGCATACCTTAAGAATGGGCTCTTTCACAAGTCTAGTGAGTAGGTGAGTAAGTGAGTAGGTGAAGACCTTCAGCACCGACTCACTTACTCACCTACTCACTTACTCACACGGCACGACTTGAGATCGGATCGCTGTCTGCGTACCATGGCGCCCATGTCGAAGGGATACATTGCGATCGATCTTGGCGCCGAATCGGGCCGCGTGATTGTCGGCGTATTGGCCGATGAGCGGCTTCGCTTAGAGGAAGTGCATCGTTTCACCCATGAGCCGGTGTGGCTGCCGACGGGCCTGCACTGGGACATCTCGGGCATATGGCGCGAGATCGTGGCCGGCCTGCGGCGCGCCGCCGCATGGACGAAAGGCAACGGCGTTGAGCCGATATCGGTGGGCGTCGACACCTGGGGCGTCGATTGGGCGCTTGTGGATGACGCGGGCGAGCTCGTCGGTTTGCCGCACGCCTATCGCGATCCACGCAATAACGCAGCGTACGAACAGGTCATTGCCAAGCTTGGCCGGGATCGAATTTACCAGACGACCGGCATCCAGTTCATGGCGCTGAACACGCTGTACTCGCTTTACGCGCACAAGCTGGCCGACCCGGGCGCGGTTGCCAACGGCCAACTGCTCTTCATCCCGGATCTGTTCCACTTCTGGCTGAGCGGCCAGCGCACCATTGAAGCGACCATCGCTTCGACAAGCCAGATGGTCGACTGCCATACAGGAGATTGGGCCAACGGGATGTTAAAGGATCTCGGTTTGCCGATTCCTCAACTCAGTCCGACCACGGCCCCCGGCGACGAGATCGGCATGCTGCGTAAAAAGCTCGCCGAAGATACCGGCTTGCCCGTTGGTATGCGCGTGGTGGCCCCGGCATCGCACGACACGGCCAGCGCGGTGGCGGCTGTGCCTGCGAAGGACACCAATTGGTGTTATCTTTCCAGCGGCACGTGGTCGCTTCTTGGCGCTGAAATCGACGCGCCGTGCGTCACGTCGGCGGCCCAAGCCGCCTCGTTTACGAACGAGCGCGGCGTCGCGAACAGGATCCGGTTTTTGAAAAACATTCCCGGGCTGTGGCTCGTGCAGGAATGCCGGCGTGATTTCGCACGGCAGGGCCAGGAATTCGATTACGCCACGCTGACGCGACTTGCAAATGAAGCCGACGCGTTCAGCACACTGGTCGATCCAGCCTACGAGGCGTTCCAATCGCCAGGCGACATGCCGCGCAAGATTGCCGAATTCGCGCGCGCAACCGGCCAATCGGTGCCGCAATCGCCGGGCCAATTCGTGCGCGTGTGCCTGGAAAGTTTGGCGCTCGCCTACCGGGAAAAGCTGGAAACGCTCGAGGCAATTCTCGGTCGCCGGTTCGACGTGATCCACATCGTTGGCGGCGGCGGAAAGAACGCCCTTCTCTCCCAAATGACGGCCGACGCAACGGGCCGCCGCGTCGTCGTCGGGCCATACGAAGCCACGGCAACCGGCAATGCGCTCGTGCAGGCCATGGCGGCGCGCGAGGTGGAAAGCTTGTCCGAGCTGCGCCGCATCGTCGCGCAATCATTTGAGCTGGTGAAGCATGAGCCGGCCGATGGCGATCGCTGGCAACGGGCATACGAACGCTTCAAGACGCTCAGCGCGGTTTGAGAATCGTATCGCGCCGATCTGTTGCAGATCGAGCGAGCAATGAGAACCGTTCCGCGTCAGTGGCCATCTGCTTGTTGTTAAAGAGGCAGTAGGTAGGACCCGGCTGACAACGCTCGTAGATGTCAGCCAGCTCCTCGTCGGAATACGAGCGGTTGTAGTCATAGCGAAAGCCGCCGAGCGACTTGCCGTGCAGCCGCAGATATCGCGGGCTGCCGTAAATATCGCCCTGCTCCAGCGGATCGACGACGTGGATCAATTCCAACTCCCAGCATAAATCGCGCACCAGGCCGCGCGTCCACGTCGTGTGACGCGGCTCCCACCCGAACCGCAGCCCTCCGCGATCGGCCCAGTGAAAAAACCTGCGAAGCCTGCCGACGTTTTCATCCGAAGCGTCGAAGCTCGGGGGGCACTGAAATACGACGGCGCTCGCTTCCAGCGCGTTGGCCAGAGAGAACGTAAGCTGCCAGGCGTCGCGCACAACTTTCGTGTCGCAGAATCCGCCGCATTGTGCCCGCTCGTCTGTCGAAAACTTGGTTCGGCGATACGTCGGGCTGGTGCCCGGATGCGTGATTGCTTGAAATGCTTTGACGGTGAATTCGAAATCCTCGGGTGCCGTCCGCCGCCAGCGCTCGACGGTTTTCAATTGCGGCGGCCAATAAAATGTCTGCTGCACCTCAAGCAAGCTGAAGCGGCGGAACAGCTCGGCTTGCGGCAAGCAAAACCCGCATACGCCGGTGCGTATGGACTGCGCGTCGGCCGACGTGACCGCGGTGCCGAGTTTGCTTTCCAGGCTGCTCATCGCAAATTGTACTTTCGGGTCGTGCCGTTTTGCACAATTGCTGTCGCGGCAGCAACTCAAACATGATACTGCATTTTCTTGACCGCAATGCGCGCGGCAAGGGATAATGTATGATTAGTGTAAGACGATTGTGCGACTGAATGTCCGCATGCATGCGACAACCGTCCAGCGGATCGGCACCGCGGCAAAACGGCGACTGCCCTATGCTCAATGATTTGCTGCTGTTCGTGAACGGCGAGCGCCACGAAGTCCGTGGCCCCGACGCTTTTCTTTCGCTCTCGGACTATCTGCGCCGCGGGCACGGTCTTGTAGGCACGAAGATTGTTTGCAGCGA
>DASXWB010001069.1:0-1902 GCA_036503915.1 Lacipirellulaceae bacterium
CAGATGTAAGAAGGAAGATGTTGTCCACTTCTCACACCTTCTATCTTACATCACACATCTTACATCGAACCGCAATTCAGTTTGCCAATCCATCAACGCACGCCCAACTCACATGCCATTAATCCCATACGTCATCGAAAAGAGCGGCCGCGAAGAGCGGGCGATGGATATTTACAGCCGGCTCTTGAAGGACCGCATCATCCTTCTTGGTTCGGCGGTGAACGACGATGTCGCCAACAGCCTCGTCGCGCAGCTTTTGTTCTTGCAGTCGGACGATCCGAAGGCCGACATTCACCTGTACATCAACTCGCCGGGCGGCAGCGTCACGGCCGGCCTGGCGATCTACGACACAATGCAATTCGTCTCATGCGACGTGGCGACGTATTGCGTGGGCCAGTGCGCGTCGATGGGCGCGGTGCTGCTGGCGGCCGGCGCGGAGGGCAAACGCAACGCGCTACCCAACAGCCGGATCATGATCCATCAGCCGTCCGCCGGAATGGAAGGCTCCGCCGAGGACATCCTCATCCACGCGGCCGAGTACAAGCGAACCAAGGAGCGGCTCAACCGCATCCTCTACAATCACACGGGCCGCTCGTTGGAGCAGATTGAAAAGGACACCGACCGCGACAAATTCATGTCGGCCGAGGAGGCGCTCGAATACCGCCTCATCGACAAGGTGATCACACGCATGCAGCCGGCCAAGGCGGTGAGCTAGCGAGCATTGGATTGACGTATCGCGTGCCGCGGGTGGCTGGGCACCGCCCGAAGGGTGGTCCACCCGTGCCTTGTGCCGCCTGCTGGATAAGTCAGCGGTCGCACCCATTCCTCGCCGCTAGCACCCGCTTCGGCTTGACGGTGGCGCGGCGATTCTCTATTGAACGCGACCTGGAACGGCCGTCGCCGCGCATTTTTTGCCTGCTCTTTTCTCACGGCGGCGGCAAAAGGTCTCCTGCGGATTTTCTTTTTGACTCCTCGCACGTCAACCAACCGACCGCGCGTGCTGACGCTTTTTGCGCTCGGCTGGCTCGCGATCTGGCCGTTCATAGCCGGCTGCCAGAGCGGCGCGCAACAGGACCTCGTCGCGCGCGAGCTGCGGATGCACGAGGACCAGATCTACGCGATGGAGGATTACATCACGCAGTATCAGCAGCTGGTGTGCAAATACCGCTCGGAGAACGCCGCGCTGCGCAAGCGGTTGGCCGACGACTATTACGACGCGGGCGAGTTGCCCGCGCCGCGGCAAGCGCCGCGCACGGACGGCCGGCGAACCACGCCGCCAGGCGGCACGTCGATCGAGATTCGTGAGACGCCGGGCCGCGAAGGCCAGCAGCCACCGTCGCGCGAAATTGAAATCGAGCTGCCCGACGTGCCGCCGCTGGAAGATTCTACGTCCGATGGAACGCATTCTGAGGGTGTAATTGCGGCCGTTCACCTTGAAGCCACGTCAACGTCAGCCGGCGATAACAGTTCGGGCGAAACTGCGATCGGGAAGCCCCGAGAAACGGCGCTCGTCCAACCGGCTGGCACAGCACGCGCCAAAGCCATTATCGACCACTCGAAAACATCACTGCGGATGCACGGCGAAGTCGTGGCAAGCGATTCAGGCGGCGGGCCGCGCCTCATCGTCGACGTCCAGTGCGCCGACGGATTGAAAAATGGCAGCGCCTTCAACGGCAACGCTTCGCTGATGCTGTTGGCCCCCGACCGGCCACGCGGCCAGCAAAGTTTGGCTCGCTGGGATTTTTCTGCGGACGATGTCCAAACGGCGAAGCAGGACGCCGGGGACGAGCGAACCATGCGGTTTTACCTGGAGCTGCCGGCCGGCACGCCGATCAATCAGCTAGCCGAATTGTGGGTACGGCTCGTGCCGCACGAGGGCGAGAAGTTGCTCGCTCACACGAA
>DASXWB010001070.1:0-4617 GCA_036503915.1 Lacipirellulaceae bacterium
TTCTCTATAACACGGATCAGGCCCACCAGGCCATCGCCGAGCTATTGCGCAAACAATGGCAGCGCGAGCTGGGAATCACGGCGTCGCTGCGAAACGAAGAATGGGGCTCATTTCAGGACGCCCAGCAGCAGATGAATTTCACCGTGTCGCGCCGCGCCTGGGTCGCCGACTATATCGACCCGAACACGTACCTCGACATGTTCGTCACCGACGGCGAAAACAACTGCACTGGTTTCAGCAACGCCGAATATGACAAGCTGATCGCGGAGGCCGCCCGCGAGCCGGATAAGACGAAGCGCATCGAAATTCTTCAAAGCGCCGAGAGGCTGCTCATGGAGGAGATGCCGATCATTCCGATTTACTATTACGTCTCGCGCAACATGGTGCGCCCGCGAGTGCGCGGGCTGTACAACACCTTGCAGGACATGCACCCCCTGCATGCGATCTGGATCGATCCCAATGTCGACGAAAACGATCCGCGCCCGAACGAATACATGGAGCAGGTGCAGTGATTTCGTTCATCCTGCGGCGGCTCGCGGCACTTGTGCTGACGCTTTGGATCGTGTTCACGGTTTCCTTCATGCTCATGCGCGCGGTGCCCGGCGGACCGTATTCGGGCGACCGCAACCTGCCTCCGGAAATTGAGCAGAATCTCAAGCGCCGTTACCGGCTCGACCTGCCGCCGCATCAACAATACTTAATCGAGCTGGGGAATGCGGCCCGCGGCGACTTGGGCGTCAGCATGCGGCTGTTCGACTTCAGCGTCAAAGACGTCATTCGGCAGGGCCTGCCGATCTCCGCCGCGCTGGGCATTTTTGCGCTGGCGTTCGCGGTGACTCTTGGCCTCAGCGCGGGAATCATTTCGGCCCTGTATCGCGGCTCGCTGCCCGACGTTGCACTGATGTTCCTTGCCACGGTCGGCATCGCGCTGCCGAGCTTCGTGATCGCAGGACTCTCGATCATGTTGTTCGTTTTCGTTATCCCGATGTTTCCGGCCGCCGGTTGGGGTTCGTTTCGCCAGCTCCTCCTGCCGGCGATGTGCTTGGGCTCGCTCTACGCGGCCGAGATTGCCCGCATCTCGCGCACCGGCATGCTCGATGCCCTGTCGCAGGACTTCGTGCGCACGGCTCGCGCCAAGGGGTTGAGCCAATTCACCGTCGCCTTGCGGCACGCGCTGCCCTCGGCGATGCTGCCGGTCGTCTCATTTCTCGGTCCGGCCGTGGCGGGCATCCTCACCGGATCGGTGGTGATCGAGCGAATCTTCGCGATCCCCGGCCTGGGTTGGCACTTCGTCCAAGCGGCGCATCAGCGAGATTTCTCGCTCGCGATGGGTCTGGTCGTGGTTTACACGCTGCTCTTGTATTCGATGAATTTTCTCGTGGACCTGTCGTACGGCATCCTCGATCCGCGCGTCGAGCTGAAGTAACCAATGAGCACTGTGAAAGGCGTCTCCGACGCCGATTTAATTGCTGAGGCGCCATCGGCTCCCACGAGGCCCGCAAAAACCTCCGAAAAAGGTGTGTCGCTGGGTCAGGATGCCTGGCGGCGGTTGCGGCGTAACCGCATGGCGATGGCCTCCCTGATGACGCTTGCGGTGATCGTTCTGCTCTCATTCTTCACCCCGATGCTGCCGCTCGCGCCGCCGGATCAGCATCATACGTTTCAACAGTACGAGGCGCCAGAACTGCTGCCGCTGTTTCTAAAAAACTTCGAGCTCGACTGGACTGCGATCCAGAATATGCCTTCGGAACGGGCCAACACGCGAAGCGAGCTGATCCAGGCGCGCGAGCGGCTGGCCGCATTGAAGCAATCGGCCCACGGCTCGCAAACCGCGATCGCAAGCGCGGAGCGCGACGTGCGCCGCAAAGAAAACGAGCTGTCCAGTCTCGTGCATCGGCCGTACCGCCAGGCCGGTTTTCCGGATATGGGGCCCGTCAGCCGCTGGATGGTCCGCACGCGATACCGCCTGTTCGGCGCATGGTCGATCGGGCCGGTGGCAGGGCGCGATGAATTTGGCCGCGACGTGCTCTCGCGCGTTATTTGGGGATCGCGCATTTCGATCATCGTCGGCGTCGTCGCCACCTTGGTCTCGCTGCTGATCGGCGTCACCTACGGATCGGTGGCCGGTTATTTCGGCGGCTGGGTCGACGACATCATGATGCGTCTTGTCGATGTCTTATACTCGATCCCCTTCATCTTCCTTGTGATTTTCATCATCACGATTCTCAAGGAGGAGCCGCTCAAATCGCAGCTCGAATCGTACGGCATCGACCGCATCACGATTTTCTATTTCGTCGTCGGGGGCATTTACTGGCTTACGATGTCGCGCGTCGTGCGCGGCCAGGTGATCTCCTTGCGAAACGAGCCCTTTGTCGAGGCGGCGCGGGCCGTGGGGGCCGGGCAGATGCGCATCATCGCCCACCACATTCTGCCGAATTTGGTGAGCGTCGTGATCGTGTACCTCACGCTCACGATACCCCGCGTGATGCTCTTTGAAGCGTTTCTGTCGTTCCTGGGTCTGGGCGTGGAGCCGCCGAACGTGTCCTGGGGTTTATTGGCGAATGAGGGTATTAAAGTAATTACACCCGTGCGAATTTACTGGTGGCTGATCGTCTACCCGGCCGCGGCGCTAGGCATCACGCTCTACGCGCTCAACTTCCTGGGCGACGGACTGCGCGACGCGCTGGATCCCAAGCTGGCCGTGCGATAGGTCAGGCTGTCCAGCTTGATCGACGATCGACGAATTCAGGCTGGAAAGCCTGATCTACGCCGGCAACTCCACGGCGTGCGATAGGTGTTCGCGCAGCGCGCAATGAACCTCATCCTCGTCGGCCGGGTACGGGATGAAAATGCTCCGCAGCAAATCGACCGAGGTGGGATCAGGCCGTTGAAACAGTACGATGCCTGTTGGCCGCAATTGATACGCGCGCACGCCCTGCCACGCGAAAACTCGAGTGCGACCCAACGCGCTGCGGCGAAGTCCGAGTGAATCGATCTTATAGCTGACGGGCACAAAGAACTGCCATAGCGTCACAGCCAAGCCACTGACGGCAAGGAGTCCCGGCAGCCAACTCTGACCGAGATACGCGCAAACTGCGCCCGTCGCCAGAATGCTTACGACAACCAGCCATGACCAGCGCTTTTGCTCCACGAGCGGCCAGCTGCGCCACTCGAGCGCGGCCGGCGATGATGCTCCGTGGCCAGCGGAACGTAATGTGCTTGAAAACGTTGAACCCGTCATAATCGCAACGTCCGTGAGGAAGGAGCCGCTGAAGCTGAATCGACCGTACGCCGAATTTCACTTCAAGCTATCAAGAATCGTTCATCTTTCATCCTTCGTCCGTGCCGGATTACGGTCTGACGCCAACCTCGCCGACGAATGCAGAATGCCGTATGCAAACCATGCGATCACCCAGTACAGCAGCGTCATAAACAACGCGGCGCCGACGAGTGACACCGCGAAATAGTCGCGCATGAGCACCAGTGCCGGCGGCTCGGCGCTTTTCGGCACGCGCCGGCGCACCGGGCCTGGCTGCTGTTCCTGTTGCCGTACATCCTCGCGCCAGGCTTCCCACTGGCGGATCGATTCCGGAGTCGCCAGCTCTGCCAGCGCCCATTTGCGGGCTGCCATGAGCGACCACAGGATTGCAACAAGTAAAAGCACGTAGCCCGCGATCAAGGCAAGGAGGCCAGGAGACACGGGGGCAAGGAGAGCTGGACGTCGGTCCTTTTCACTAGTCGCCACGCCAACGCTCCTTGTCTCCTTGTCTTTGTTCCCACGGCTCAAAGGCCCAAAGTGCAAATCCGCTACTTGCCAGACTTCACCGGCAGCAGATCCAGCGCGACCGAGGCCATTGCCGGTACGCTCACGGCGAGCGCTTCCTTCGTGTCCGGATAAAACACGGGCGAGTGCAGGGAAACAGGAGGCACCTTCTGTGCGCCGTATTCATCCAGCCGCTTCTGATTCACCGCACCCAGACGGAACATGCAGATCGGCACGCCGGCCAGCCCATAGCGGCCGAAATCCTCGCCGCCCATCGCCGGCTCGCCTTCGACCACGTTCTTCTCGCCCAGCACGCGCCGCAACGTCGCCGTGACACGCTCCGTAAGCTGCGGATCGTTGTACATGGCCGGCGTACCCTCGGTGACCTCGATGCTCGGCTCCGGCGCCCCGGCGCTCGCGGCCGCGGCCAGCGCCTTGCGGCGCACCGCATCCTGCAGCTGCTGGCGAATTTCCGGCGTCAGACTGCGCAGCGTGAGCTGCAGCCGGCATTCGGCCGGAATGATGTTGTGCTTGGTGCCGCCATGGATCGAGCCGACGGTAACGACCGCCGGATCGATGGGCTTCACCTCGCGGCCGACGATCGTCTGCAAATCGAGTACGAGCCGCGCGGCGATTACGATCGGGTCGATTGTCGTCTCCGGGCTGGCGCCGTGGCCGCCGCGGCCTTTCACCACGATGTCGACGCTGTCGACGTTCGCCAGCGCATACCCGGGGCGAATTTGAATTTGTCCCGTCGGCACATCGGACGACACATGCAGGGCCACGGCAAAATCGGGTCGCGGAAATCGGGCCAACACGCCGTCGTTCAGCATGGCCTCCGCCCCGGCGCCAAG
>DASXWB010001071.1:0-2635 GCA_036503915.1 Lacipirellulaceae bacterium
GTAATTCTGCGAGTCGCTTCCCTCCCACGCCTGGCCATCGATGGTCACCGCTGGACCATTCAGATTGAGCCCGCGGAAGAACTCACTGCGCTCCTCGGCACCGAAGCTCGAGGAATAGGAAAATAGCAGCAAGACAAGCCACACGATGCGCGACGGGTGCCCCTCTTGCGTCGCGCTGGCGATCAGTCGCATCGGAGCGGTCATCGTCACGACCTTTTGAGAATGCAGATGCTTATCGAAGACTGATACTCGCGCACCTAGTATACTTGATTTGGATTACACGTCACCGGCCCGGTTCCGAGGCGAGAATGAATAAACCGCCAAGAGCGCCAAGATCGCCAAGTAAAGACAAAGGGCGGTTAGGATTTCTTGGCGCACTTGGCGTCTTGGCGGTTTCATTCCCCGTGCGCCGATTCTTGGACAGTTCGCCGCGGCCCGCTACACTGGGTGCCAATGCCCGACACGTTGTTCCAATTCGCCGGTGTAACGAAGACGTACGGAAGCATCCGGGCGCTCGACAATCTCTCGCTGCAAGTTCCAACCGGCGCGATCGGCCTGCTCGGCCCGAACGGCTCCGGCAAGACGACGATGATCCGCACGCTCTTGGGTTTGATCCCCATCGACAGCGGCTCGGGCGAGGTGCTGGGCCTCGATTTCCGCCAGCGTCAGCTCGATATCCGCCGGCAGGTCGGCTTTGCGACCGAAGATGAATGCCTGTTTCCGCACGTTGTCGGCGTCGAGTTCGTCGCCTACGCGGGCGAGCTGGTGGGAATGTCCGCCGCGGACTCCCTGCAGCGGGCGCACGAAGTGCTCGACTACGTCGGGCTCGGCGAGGCCCGATACCGCAAAGTGGAGTCGTATTCCACCGGCATGAAGCAGCGGCTGAAACTGGCCTCGGCAATCGTGCACGACCCGAAACTGGTGATCCTGGACGAGCCGACCAACGGCATGGATCCCGCGGGCCGGCAGGAAGTGCTCGCGCTGGCCCATGACCTGGCGCACAACAAAGGAATGAACCTCCTCTTCTCCAGCCATCTATTGCCGGACGTTGAAGCGGTGTGCGACTATGTGGTCGTGCTCGGCGCCGGCAAGCTCCTTGCGGAGGGCCAAATCCAAGAGCTCAAACGCATCCACGAACAAACGTTTGACGTGCGGCTTAAGGGAGATATGGACTTATTCAGCCAGCAGCTCGTCGCGCACGGCTGTCGAGCCGAGCTTCACGACGATCAGCTGCGCGTGCGGATTCCGGCCGGCGAGTCGCAGCAGCTGTTGTGGGAGGTGGCCGCGTCGCAGAACGAGCAAATCCGCTATTTGCGGCCGCAGCGCAGCACGCTCGAAGAAGTCTTCTTGAACGCCGTGGAGCGCGCCTGATGCCAATCTTCGATCAAGGCTACCAACACTGGTCCGGGAAACTTTCGGGCCATGCCTGGCGCTGGCTGGCGATCACGCGCCGCGGCGTGAAGACCGCCCTGCAAACCCGCTGGGTTCGCCTCGCGCTGATGCTGGCCTGGGTTCCGGCGCTCGTGCTGGCGTTTGTGCTCTGCTTGTGGGGCCTTTTCGAACGGCAATCGGCCTTAGTGGAAATGTTCAAGCCGATGCTGACGCAGCTCTTCGGCATGCCGATCGCTTCCGGGCCGCGCGACTACCGCGTGGAAATCTGGACGCTGTGCTTCCACTATTTCCTCGCCTGCGAGTTGTGGTTTTCGATGGTGCTGGTGCTTCTGGTCGGCCCAAACCTCATCAGCCAGGATCTGCGCTACAACGCGTTGCCGCTGTACTTCTCGCGCCCGCTGCGGCGCATCGATTATTTCTTCGGCAAGCTGGGCGTCATCGTGGCGCTTCTGGCGGCGGTAATTATCGTGCCGTCGATCATCGCCTATGTGCTCGGCCTGTTGTTCAGCTTGGACATCACCATCGTGCGCGACACGTCGAAAGTTCTCGTGGGCGCTGTGCTCTATGGGCTAGTGATCGCGGTATCAGCCGGCACGCTGATGCTCGCGCTCTCGTCGCTGTCACGCAATTCGCGCTACGTGGCGATGTTTTGGCTCGGCGTATGGATTCTATCAAATACGGTTTCCGCAGTTCTGATAACGGTGGAGTATGAGCGCGGAATGAGCGAGGCCGACACGAATTGGCAGGCCTGGGGCAACGAAGAAAATCTGCAGAAGGAGATCCAGGCGGCGAAGTCTGATTGGCGGCCCCTTGTTTCGTACACATCGAATTTGAGCAGGGTAGGGGAGCGCCTGTTGGGCACCAACGCGGCCTGGGAGCGCCTCGGCGAGCTCGCGCCGCCCGCCCAGCGCAGCACATTTTTGCTGCAATTGATGGGCAATCAATATCCCTGGTATTGGTCGGCCGGCGTGCTCGTCGCGCTGTTCTTGCTTTCAATCGCCATTCTCAATTTCTCCATCAAATCGCTGGACCGGCTTAGGTGACACCACTTGTTAACTTCCAAGACGTGTCGAAGTGGTACGGCAACGTCATCGGCGTCAACAAGCTCTCGGTCCAGATCGGGCCGGGCGTGACCGGGCTGCTTGGTCCCAACGGCGCCGGCAAGTCGACGCTGCTGCAGCTCGCCACCGGCCAGCTGCGGCCAAGCCAGGGCACCGTGCACGTGCTGGGTCAGAGTGTCTGG
>DASXWB010001072.1:0-2505 GCA_036503915.1 Lacipirellulaceae bacterium
CTGTGATTGCTCAGCTTCCGCGCCAATTGGAGTCAGCCGATCAAGTGGTCGATGCAATCTTCCGCGCGGCGACCGAGCGCACGCGGCTATTGGTGGTGAGCCACATCACTTCGCCAACGGCAATCATTCTGCCGGTGCAAAAAATCGCTGACGAAGCGCGGCGGCGTGGAATTGCCATGTGTATCGACGGGCCCCATGCGCCCGCGCAGGCTCCAGTCGCACTAGATGAGCTTGCATGCGACTTCTACACCGCCAGCTTGCACAAGTGGGTTTCGGCGCCATTAGGGTCAGGTTTTCTATACGTGGCGCCGCGCTGGCAGGAGCGCGTTCGCACGCCGGTCCTGAGCTGGGGGCGCGTTTCCCCGACCAAGCCGGTCGCCTGGTGGGAGGAATTCGTTTGGACCGGCACGCGCGACCCGTCCGCATACTTGGCCGCGCCGGCTGCGATCGAACTGCTTGAGCGCGTTGGTCTCGCCAGGTTTCGCGCACGCACGCATTGGCTTGCGCGGTATGCGCGCGAGCGCCTGGTGGAGCTGATCGGGCTGCGGCCCCATGTTCCCGACAGCGAAGAGTGGTACGGATCGATGGCCAGCGTTCCGCTGCCGCCCGGCGATGCCCGCGCGCTGCAAAATGCCTTATGGCAAAGGCATGGAATCGAAGTGCCCGTTGTGGAACACAACGGCGAGCGGTCGATTCGCGTGTCCTGCCATCTGTACAACAGAACGAGCGATGTCGATGGGCTCGTAAGTGCGCTGGGCGCGCTGCTGCGCTCGGATGCATAAACCCACGAGTGCGAAACGTATTGTGGACATTTTGACGCGGCCGGTGCCGCCGATCGCATTAAATCCTTACGCGCGCTGCTCTGGTCGCGGTGGGATCAGTTCTGTCGCGGTGCTGGCGGCAAAATTGCCATACCGACATTGTTGCGGCAAATCCTTCGACAGGAATCTGTTCCCTGACAATTCACAAGTTCTTCACTTTACGTAGTTTATGGAGTCCCCAAGCTGGTCCGTCGACGGACCCAGGCCGATTTGGCACAAGTACTGCTTCTCACGTGGGGGTTCATCGGCCGAAGGTCGGTCGTCTCAACTGCACACTTTTCTGAGGAACAAAGCAATGAAGCGAACAGAATTCTGGATGGCATTGGCCCTGGCCATTGCCGCGTGGATCGCCGCGCCGGCACACCCGGCCGCGGCTCAGGAATCGGCCGGCGCTGAAGCAGGTGCCCAGGCCGAAACGCAAACGGATGCCGGTGCGCAAGCCGACGCCGGAGCGCAAACGGATGCCGGAGCGCAGGCGGACGCCGGCGCACAATCGACGGATGCGGACGCCCAGGCCGATGCATCGGCCGATACGCAAGCGGCCGATCAATCGGCCGACGCATCGGCGAGCAACCAATCGAGCGCCGATCAGCAATCAGCACAGTCCGACACGCAGGCCACTGGCAGCACGGACACAGCCGCCGGCGAAACGTCTACCCAGGCGACCGGTAGCGCCGAGGCGACGAGTGAGGCGCAACAGGGTCAGGCCGATTCGCAGCGGCCATTGCCCGCGCCCAATCGACAGGATGGTGCCGCGCAGGACCGCGATGCGTCGGCCGACCGCGATACGCGCCAAGACGCGACCCGCGACCGAGATTCGCAGCAAGACCGCGACATGCGTGATCGCGATGGACGAGACTCGCGCGATCGTGATCGCGATCGACGCGGCGATCGTCGTGATCGGCGCGATCGGACCGATTTTCACGCTCACATCCACTTCGGGGCGTTCACCAATGGTGGATTATTGATCAACAGCGTGACGCACGACAGTATTTTCTTCCACGCCGGATTGCGTGAGGGCGACATCTTGATTTCGGTCAATGGCCATCCCGTTCGCAGCCACGCCGATTTTCATCGGCACATTGTGTATGAACCGGGCCAACGCGTTCCAGTCGTGATTCTTCGCGACGGGCGACGGGAAACCGTTTACATCGTGTACGAGGAGGACATGGCGGGCGATGTCGTCTATGACGATCAGCAGCAGCCGGCGGCCGAGGCCCAGGCGTTTCTGGGCGTCGTGTTCGACGCACAGAATCAGAACGCCGCCGTCGTTGTCGCCGTAAGCCCAGGCAGCCCGGCGGAACAAGCCGGTTTGCGGCGGGGCGACATTATCGTCGCGCTTAATGGACAAGAGGTTCGCTCGTATCACGATGCGATCGGCGTAATCAATTCGATGCGACCGGGCGACCGGTTGGGTATCGAGTTCTCGCGCCGCGTGGACGACCAGACCCAGGCCATCCTGGCCGGCAAGCCGGGGCCCGGCGCAAGGTCGGCTACGTTGCCGCAGCGTGAAGTTGAAGTGCGCGGCTACCGAGGCGTTCCACAGGATGTGCCGCCGGCGGCTGAGACGGAAATCGAAATTCGCCGCGACAACGACAACCGCGGACTGTTGAATCGCCGGCCGCGCGAAGACGGACGACGCCCGCTCATTCCGCGGCTCCGCAACTAACAAGAATCGTACACG
>DASXWB010001073.1:0-4565 GCA_036503915.1 Lacipirellulaceae bacterium
GAATTTCAGTTATCGCGACAACCTCTGGCAAGGCAGCGACCTTCTGGCGACAGGCATTGCCAGCTTCGGCCACATCTCGGGCATTCACTACCAAAATCATCCCGAATGGGAGCAGTATTGCGCAGCGCTCGAGGCCGGCAACCTGCCACTAAACCGCGGCATGTGCCTATCGTCACACCAGCGGCTCGTGCGCGAAATGATCCTGCAGCTCAAACGGGGCTATCTGAAGATCGATTATTTCCGCAATAAATTCGGCGTCGACATTCTCAGTCAGTGGCCCGATGTATGGGCAAACTACGAACAGGACGGCCTATGCCGCATCGAGAGCGACGCCGACCGCGTGGAGCTAACGCGGGACGGGCTGCTGCAAGTCGATTCTCTTCTGCCGGCGTTTTTCGAGCCACAGTATCAGGGCGTGCGATACACATGAGTCGCGCCAGCCTGGAATCTCCCGACGATTATCATAGTTTGGCGCAAGGCTATCGCCGCTGGAATCGCGGTTGGCGGTCAGGAAGCTGCCGTGCCTGAACCGGCATCAAATGTGCTGTGCGTTCTGCTTGTTGCCACGTTGGCCGGAGTTCCGGGACGGCGGCCGTCTGGCAGGTCGACGCAATGCGAATAACCTTTCGGAGAATTCGATGGACAAGCAAGAAATCATCAAGTCGCTGAATGAAGATCTGGCCGGCGAACTGGGCGCGATCATCCAGTACATCACGTACGCCGCGAAGACCACCGGACCATACCGCCCGCAGCTGTCACAATTCTTCCTCAATGAAATTCCCGATGAACAAGGCCACGCACAATACCTTGCCAATAAGATCGTCGCCTTGGGCGGCGAGCCCACGACGAAGGCTCGCGAAGTCCCAGCGGCCAAGACGAATCGCGAGATGGTCGAAGCTGTCCTCGAAGCGGAAAAGCGCGCCGTGGCCGACTATACCAAGCGCGCCCGGCAAGCTGAGGAGTTCGGCGATAAGGGGCTCGTCGTTGCGCTGGAAGACATCGTCAACGACGAAACCGGCCACAAGGAAGAAACCGATCGCTTGTTGCGCGACTGGCCGCTGTAGGCCAGGCTTTGCCTGACATGAAGTCTTCCCACCGCCGCAACGGTTCAGCGCTCAAACAGTCCAAATCTTGTCGTCGGTCGATCGCGTGACCTCGATCATGGGCCGCAGTTTTCCGCCAATCAGGCGGAAACCAAGCGGCAGCACGCGGCTGGGCAGCGATCGTCCTCGTTTAACGGACGAAATCCCAACCGATTTAAGTTTCTTGCCGCTGAGCCTTAACATCTCAAGCCGCCAAGGATCGCGATCGACGATCAATAGTTCGCGCATTGCGACCTTTCCATAAAACGGTATTTTGTCGCGTACCATGTCGTCTGGACTAACGATTTCGACCGCGAAATCCGGTCCTCCGCACCAATGCGTGCGGCAATTTTTGGCGCGACTTTCCGAGAGGTAAACCGCGACATCCGGACATCGGTAATTGAATTCCCAGCCCGTTTCGCGATCGCTAACATTCGTGCCGGGAAGCACAATTCCTCGACTGCGGGGAACAACTTCTCGAAGCACGTCCACAAAAGCGCCGACAAGTTCCTGGTGCTCAATATTGGGCAGCGGCGCCATCATGTACGTGCCCTCCCAGACCTCGTCCCATCGGTCCGACCCGGCGGCGGCGCGCTCTTGTCGCATCGCTTCAGCTAAGCCGCGATCCATTACAACAGTGGCCATGTGATTTCGACGCTAATGTTATAGGCGCTCTGGCGCAATTCTACGTTGTGTGAGAAGCCGCCACAACGCTGCGCACCGGTCCCTACTTCACGACCGCGGACGTTTCATACGTCCGTACGGGCCGGCTTCCGGTCGCTTCCTTTGGCGCGCCTGCTTGCGCGTTGGCCAGCGCGATTTCGTAGAGCTTCTGGCCGTGCGGCGTGGGATACCGGCCGGTGATGCAGGCGCGGCACAGCTCGTCGGCGGGCCGGTTCACCGCGCGGGCGATCGATTCGATCGGCAGATAGCGCAGTGAATCCGCTCCAAGATCGCGGGCCATCTCGGCGTAAATCTCCTCGAGCGGCCGGCCGTTTTCCATGAATCGCGGCGCGAACAGCTCGGCGATCGTCGACATGTCGATGCCGTAAAAGCAAGGCGAAGTGATCGGCGGGCACGCCACGCGCACGTGAATTTCGCGGGCCCGGCCCACGGAGCGAATTCGCGACACCAGCACGCGCATCGTCGTCGAGCGGACGATGGAATCCTCAACCAGAAGCACTCGCTTGCCTTCCAGCACCTCGCGCAGCGGCGTGTATTTGGCCGCCGCCTTGCTCACGCGGCTATCGGTGCCCTCGATAAACGTGCGGCCCGTATAGCGGTTGCGGATCAACCCTTCAGCGCTGGGCACGCCTAGCCGGTAGGCCATCGCGTCGGCGGCGCACTTGCTCGTATCGGGCACGGGCACCACGATTGTGTCGGCATCGAGTGGAATGTCCTCCAGCCGGGCCAGCTCTTCGCCGAGCGTTTTGCGCGCCAAATAGACGCTGCGGCCGTCGAGTGTGCTGGCGACATTCGCAAAGTAAATCCACTCGAAGTAACAGTGGGCACGTCGCGAGCTTTCGGCAAAGCGGTCGAAACTCACTTTGCCGCCGCTCACGCTGATCATCTCGCCGGGCTCCAGCGTATGGATGCTTTCGTGGGCGAAGCCCAGATTTAGCAGGGCGACGCTTTCGCTCGCCGCCGCCAGCAGCGGCCCTTCGAGCGCGTAGCACAGCGGCCGAAAACCCCACGGGTCCCGCGCGATCACCATTTCGCCCAGCGCATTAAGCAGCACCAGGCAGTAGCAGCCGTCGAAGCGAGCGGCCACGTTCTGCATCACCTCGCGCAGCGGCGGCCGGCGGTCGCCCGACAGCTCGCGGCTGATCTCGTGCTTGATGATTTCGGTGTCGGTCGCTAGGGCCAGGTGATGATCATCATCGGCCAAGAGCTTGTCGCGCAGCTCGGCGTAATTCGCCAGCTGCCCGTTAAAGCCAAAACTGAACCACTTGTGCTTTTGAAGATGATGGCGCTCGAATGGCTGGGCGTAGCTCACATCATCCTTACCGCAGGTGGCGTAGCGCACGTGACCGATCGCTGACGGGCCGGCCATTCGCGATATGATGCTTTCCGCCTTGCCCTTGTGATTGAGTCGAAACACCTCGCTCACGGTGCCCAGTCCGCGATAGGTTTCCAGCAGCTGATCTCGCCGCGGATTGTAGCTAGTCATGCCCGCGGACAGCTGACCGCGGTTCTGCACGTCCAGCAGCATGCGGGGGATCAGCCGTGAAACTTCCTCAGGTCCTTGCGGCGGACAGAGCGGGCTCACGGAGCCGCCAGGCAAATGATAGACAGCCGCGAGGCCGCATTCGTGTTGTAGTTCGCTCATGAATTCGCTGTAGACGCTTTTTTGGCACTCTATAGTGACTCTATAGAGCTACTGCAGTAATTCTATGGCGAACCGACGACACCCTCAACCGGCGCAATTTTGCCCACGAAATCTACGGACGGGGCAACTCCGCGTCAGCGATTGCTTCAGGCGCTGCCTCAATCTCGACCACGCGAAGGCGTGCTTCGTGGACTTTCATTTCTAGCACACGCCAATCATCCGAGTGGAAACGGATGAGCGCATTTCGCTCGGCCCACAAGTCGCGCAGCCGTAGCTCGGCTTCCAAGAGGCATAGCCGAATTTCTTCGATGGTCACGGTGAACGGCTGACCGACCGAGAACCGGCTGAACGGCCGGTATTCGTGAAGCTGCCGCTTGTAAGCGCGAATTTCTGCTTCCGTAAGATCGATTTGCGCCTGAAGGTGCCGCCGCAGACGCGGATATTCGACTTGTTGATAATGCCGTAATTCGAGCTTTGCCAGCATCAGTTCGCGGCGCGCCGCGGCCCGCGATGCCGCGTAGTTTTCATCGTGAGCATGCGCAACTGAATTCGCCGACAACAACGTGGTGATTGCCAAAATCAGATTGGCACCTGAAAATCGCATCGGAGGCCTCTCGGGCAATGAGGAACGTAGCCATCGACGCCGGCCAGAGACTTACCGGCCATCTGGCTTCCCAGCCTAATCAGCCGAAAAACCGCCCGCAAATTGCGTTGCAAAAATTCAACACGCCGCGAAACTGGCCGCGCGAACCCGAAAATGCGACTATGCCTCCTATTCGACACCGACATTTGCGCACCGGCGATCAGCATTTCTAGGCCCAGGACGATGTTTCCCGCTGAAATTACGACTGAACGACTCTTATTGCGGCCGCCCAGCGAATCCGACGCGCAGCGCGTTTTCTCGCGCTACGCGCAAGACCCGGAAGTATCGCGCTATATGAGTTGGGGCCCTCATCGCTCGATCGACGATACGCGCGACTATCTGCGGCGCGTCGTCAGCGACAACGCCGCCGGCACAAGCGCCGGCTATCTTATCTTCTCGCGGCGATCGAAAGAGCTGCTGGGATCCGTCGGCGGTAGGCTGAACGCCCCGCTGGTCACGTGGGGTTATTGCCTTGCGCGGGATGAGTGGGGACAGGGCTTCGCCACCGAGG
>DASXWB010001074.1:0-2413 GCA_036503915.1 Lacipirellulaceae bacterium
CGTTTCCCTCCCGGCGAATGCTTCAACGAAAGTCGTTACCGGCTCCCGTCCTTCGGGGGAGGCCGAAGTGATTGGCTAAATCTTCTTCGTAGGACTCTTGCAATCCCAATTCCAAACCGGTTTATCCCGGCACACTCTGACGACTTTGCTATCCCGATTTTGGGGATTAGCGACGTTGGTGCCAATCACAAGCAGCGTTACAAGTGTTCGGCGTCGGAGACGCCTCCCACAAGCCGCCCCATGGACGGGTCGTCATCCGGCCCGCGCTATGTTAGGATCGTGGCTGCAGTGACCTGACCAGCAGCAACCAGCCAGATCATGGTCTCATCATGGCGATCGACCCCTATGCAATGTGCCCCTGCGGCAGCGGCAAGAAGCTGAAGTTCTGCTGCTCCGACGTGGTGGGTGAAATCGACAAGATCCACCGCATGATCGAGGGCGACCAGCCCAAAGCCGCCCTGCGGCATGTTGAGCAGACGCTGGCTACCCACCCAAAGCGGGCATCGCTTTTGGACCTCAAGGCGTCGCTCGAATTGTCGCTCGGCGAGTTGGACGCAGCCCGGCAAACGATCGACGAATTTGTGGCAGCGCACCCAGACAGCCCCGCCGCGCACGCCTGCCGAGCCCTGCTCTTGTCGGAGACCGACCAGGGCCGCGCCGCGGCCGCCGCATTGCAGCGCGCCTTGGCACTCGTCGAACGCGACATGCCGCAGCGTGTCTTCGAGGCAATCGGTGCGGTCGGCACGGCATTGCTTGAATCAGGCCACATTCTCGCTGCCCAGGCGCATCTCTGGCTGCATGCCAATATTGCCCCTAAAGGCGACACGCGAGCGTACGAAGCGCTCGTCGGACTCAATCACTATTCCGGTCTGCCGCTCCTGTTGCGCGACCAGGTCCGTCTTCGAGCTGTCCCCGAAGACGCGCCTTGGAAACGAGAGGCATCGCAAGCCGAGACGCTCGCGGACCATGGCAAATGGCAACAAGCAGTTGAAATCGTCGACGGCTTAGGACAGCGTTATGGCGCCGACCCGACGCTCGTGTTCAATCGAGCCGTGTTGGGCGGATGGCTCGCCGACGACCGATCGCTGGTTGCAGGCCTGCATGCCTACGCGCAACTCGAAGTTCCACTCGACGAAGCTGTGGAAGCGGAGGCGATCGCCCAGCTGCTCGATCCCGACCTGAAAGAGCAACAACTCGATACTGTAAAGCAAACGTATTCTGTAACCGATCAGTACACATTGGTCGGCCGGCTGGCGGCCGACCGTCGCATTCAGCATTTCCATTTGGATCCATCTACATTTGCTCAAAGCGACCAGCCGCCGCCGCGACACACGTATGTGCTGTTGGATCAGCCGATGCCCGAATCGGGCGCCGACCTGATGCGCGAGCGCGTACCGCGCCTGGTTGGCATCATGGCCATTTACGGCCGCCAGACGGATCGCCCCGAGCGCCTTGAAATCACGCTTGATCGAGGCCCTGCGTTCGACGCGGCGGTTGCGGCGCTGCAGGAAATCGGCGGCGACGTGCTCGGCGAATTGAGCGAGGAGAAAGTCATCGGCTCCGTCTCGCCGACCGAACAGGCACTTAATTGGCGCTGGCACATGCCGCGCGACACACCGCCCGAGCTGCGCCGTCGCCTGCTGGCCGAGGAGCGCCGCATCGCGATGCTGAAGCGCTGGCCGTCGTTGCCACGGCCCGGCCTGGGCGGCAAGACGCCGCGCGACGCGGCTGGTGAACCTGAGCTTCGCGTTCCGCTGATGGCCGCCGTGCTGATTCTAGAGCAGGGGACCGGCGCTGGCCGAGATGCGGAGACGATCGCCCAGCTACGACAAGATCTCAACCTGCCGCAGCCTGAACCGATTGACCCAGCCGGCCATTCTGTGAGCGAGCTGCCGCTGGTGCGCGTTCCGCGCTTGAAAATGGATGCGGTCTCCGATGACGACCTTGTGCAACTTTATCGTCGGGCTGTCCTGGCGGGCGCCCAGGTGGCCATCGTAAAGACGGCTCAAGAAGCCGTCCGGCGTCCATCATTGGCCAAGCGAATTCCGACCGCTGAAGCATATCACCGGCTTGTTTCCGCGGAAACCGAGCCGGAGCGCGCGCTGGCGCTCATCGGCGAGGCGCGCGAAAACAGCCGCGCCGCTGGCGAATCCACCGCCACATGGGACTTGGCCGAATTGGAGCTGCACATCACGTCGGGCAATGCCGAAGAAGCCAAGGAGCTGCTGGCGCGCATTGAGCGCGAGCATCTCGACGACCCACAGGTTGCCGCGGCGCTGTATCGGCTGCTGTACGAAACGGGCGTCATTCCGCCGGACGCATTGGCGACTCAACCGCCTATGCAAGACGAGTTGCCGCTGGAGGCCGTAGCCGGCGGCTCACCGCCGCCATCCGGGCGGATCTGGACACCCGA
>DASXWB010001075.1:0-8220 GCA_036503915.1 Lacipirellulaceae bacterium
AAAACAAAAGATCAGTCGCCGACTGTTCTTTCGACGTCGAGCTCTGGCCAACACTCGGTACGATGCTCAACCCCTCAGCACGCATAATCAATGGCAGATCGTCCGCTCGTCGCGGAGCATGCACGTCGCCGCCGTACCAGCCCTCCTCGGTAAGGTTGGCAAATCGGTTCATTTCGATTCGCTTCGAGTCGTCGGCATGACGCTCGAATTGGAAATGGCCGCTTTGGGTGCGATACTCGGGGCCGGCGTCCAGTTCAAAAGTGTACTGGCCAATGCGCAATGGCAGGGCGAGCTGCCCATCGATATAGAAGTGGCCGCCGAATTCGGCCGTGTTCGGAAGACGGAGCCTCGTCGGCCGGCCGCGCGAATTCTTGAGATGCATCCGAGCGGCAATCGGCTTGCCGGTCGCGCCGTCGACGACTTCGATGGTGAGCTGACCGTCGCCGCGCGGGGCGGCATCGCTTCGTGCGCAAAGTGCGCTCGTTGCCAAGGGCCAGCAAAACACCGCGCCGAAAACCGTCCGATAAACCATCGTCCAAACCCTTTGGCCCTTCGTTGCGTTTCAACTCCAGTTTAGCACGCGTCGAATTTAGCGGCGGGGCTTGCCCCGCGCGTGTGCCACTGGGCGCCGACCAATTTTGCTTTGGCTGCATTTGCCGTAGAATGAACGTTAGTTGCCAGGTCGACGGCTGGATTGTCCGGCTCTCGACTCTCAACTCTCGACCCTCGACTTCGCTCCATGGCCAAAGATCATTATGCCGCGCTGGGTGTTTCTCGTACTGCCTCGCAAGAGGACATCCAGAAGGCCTATCGAAAGATGGCGCGCAAATATCATCCCGACATGAACCCGGATGATGCGTCGGCCAAGAATAAGTTTCAGGAAGTCCAGGCGGCGTACGAGGTGCTGAGCGATCCGGATAAGCGCAAGCGCTACGACCAGTTCGGCGCGGATTTCGAACAGGTCGGCACCGGCGGCGGGCCGCGCGGCTGGCGCTATACGACGTCGCACGGTCCGCAAACCTACCCTTTTGACTTGGACGACTTGTTCGGCGCGGGCGGCGCAAATGTGGAGGGCGGCGGAAATTTCTCCGATTTGTTCAAGCAATTCAGCCGCGGACGCGGCGGCCGGCGCGAAGCTCGTCCCGCGCGTGGCAACGACTTGAGGCACGAGCTCACGGTGCCCTTTGCCACGGCGGTGCTTGGCGGGGAGGCGGCCCTCACATTGCGCCGTCAGAGCGGCGACTTGGAAACCATCCGCGTGAAGATCCCGGCCGGCATCGAAGATGGAAAAAAGATTCGCCTCCGCGGTCAAGGCGAACCGGGCATGGGCGATGCGCCGGCCGGCGACATTTTGCTGACAATTCACGTCAGCCCGCACCCATTTTTTCGCCGCTCCGGCAACCGGCTCGACGTGCGCGTCCCCATTACGCTGGCCGAGGCCGCGCTCGGCGCGAAAATCGACGTGCCGACGCCCCACGGCACCATTGCTCTCACGGTGCCGCCCAATACTTCCAGCGGCAGGCGCCTGCGAATTAAAGGGCAGGGCGTGAGGCCCGCCAACCAGCCGCCCGGCGACCTGTTCGCTGAGGTCCAAATCGTGCTGCCCGATAACTTAAGCGCAGCGGAGCGCGAACAACTGGCCGAGATTTCGAATCGTTATCCACATTGGCCGCGCACGGAGCTGCGATGGTGACAAGTTCCACAACTCTGGCGTTATCGCTCGCCGGCAACTTGCTGGCGGCCGAGGCGACGCGCCCGGTGCTCGAGCGGCTCGACCCGCCGCGCCGCGCGGCGGTCGTGATGGCGCTCTTGGCACTGGTGCTGACCGGTCTCGTGATGGTGGCTTGCGCG
Source organism: Lacipirellulaceae bacterium (assembly GCA_036503915.1). GTDB lineage: Bacteria > Planctomycetota > Planctomycetia > Pirellulales > Lacipirellulaceae > JABDGM01. Next base: position 1,852 of record DASXWB010001075.1, read on the forward strand.
ATGCTCGGCGCCCATTGGGTCCGCCGCATGGCCCGCCACCGCCCGGCGAGAGTCCGCAGCAGCGTGGCCACCGATATGCCCGGCAACCAGCGCGTGCGCGAAGCGCTCCAAGAAATTCTGCCGATGCTTAAATCGGCCGATACGATTCAGATTGATCCTTCTACGAAGGAAACGAAGGTGGATCCGGGAAATGGTGGGCAGGTGAATAAGTGAGTAGGTGAGTTCATTCAGCCAGTTAGCGGTGCTGATTCATGGCGGTACTTTTTTTAGACAGGTGTTCATAGCTCAGTACTTGGTACTCAGTACCGAGTACTGCGTACTTCGTACTGATTACGCCATAATATTCACAATTCATTCTTCCCTACTCACCTACTCCCTCCGCCCCGATGCCCAGCCAGCGATTTCCAAAACGCATGCGGCTGCTCAGCGCCAAAGAATTCGAGCGCGTGTTTGCGGCGCGAACGTCTGTCAGCGATTCATGGTTCGTTCTGTACGGGGATACGAACTCTGTGGGGCACGCCCGGCTTGGATTGACGGTGCCGCGACGCGTCGGCGGCGCCGTATTGCGCAACCGCTGGAAGCGCTTATTGCGCGAAGCGTTTCGCATAAGACAAAACGATCTGCCTGCAATCGACTACGTATGCGTTCCGCGCTCGAACTCGGCACCGCAACTGCAGCAATTGACGGAGTCGATTCCCATGCTTGCATGCCGGCTGCAGCGAAAACTGCAATCGCGACGAAAGGCCGCGCAACCAGACGGGTCGGCGCCGTCCGGCGAGCGTAGCTCGCCGGCCATTGAGCCGTCGCTGTGATCATCCCCATGAATCGGATCGCCAAAACAGTGTGGCTGCTGCCGAGCACGGTGCTGATTGCCGCGGCACGCGTTTATCAGTGGACGCTGAGCCCTCTCATCGGCCGCCATTGCCGCTTCGAGCCCACTTGCAGCGCGTATTTCATTCAGGCGGTACAAAAGTATGGGGCGGTGCGCGGCGCCTGGCGCGGCTTGAAACGCATCGGCCGCTGCCATCCCTTTCAACCTGGCGGCTATGATCCGCCCTGACGACGATTGCACCACTTCATGCACCGCTCGACATCCCGTAGTGCCTGACGAGCGATGCGGTATTGCGGGTCCCGGCGGATGGCCTCGCGAAAGCAGTCGGCCGCTTCGTCGAATCGTTCCTGGGCGCGTAGCACCAGCCCCAAGTTTAGATATGCTTCGTCGATGCAGCCCTCAGCGCAGGCAATAGCCGTTCGATGCGAGACCTCGGCTTCCTCTAGGCGTCCCTGCTTAGCGACGACTGCGCCCAAAAAGATGTGATAAGTCGCGTCATCGGGGTCGCATTGTATGGCCTGTCGGTACCAAGCCGCCGCTTCGTCATAGGCGCCCGATTCCATGAACAGATGGCCCATCTGCGCAAGTGGAATCTGACGCTTTTCGGCCGGGTAGCAGTCCATAGACTTTAAAATCGCTTGCTTGGCCTCGTCGTATCGGGCCACCTCGATCAGGGCAATCCCAAGTAGCAGCCATGCCGGCCCATGGTCAGGATAGTCAGCGAGAAAGCCCTGCGCGTAGCGGATCGTGAGTGCTGGAAAAGGCCCGTCGGAGAGCTTCGATAACCGTTCGTAACGTGACTTGAGGCCCATGATAGCGACCGCGTTAGTAGAACTAACTTCGACAGTAATAAGCGTCGAAAAGTTCGCTCGATACGGTGAAACTTTTGGATGGCCTTAATCGTACAATGCACTCTTGTCGTCGCGGGAACATTTTTCAATTGAAGTGGCCTCGTCTCGAGCAATTCCGCAGCCGGTGATTGTTTCGACGAATAGCCCGGTTCATGGAGAGGGGTACGACAACTGGCTTCGCGCACGTTGCCGCGACAGCATTGCTAGCCGCCGCTTCCCCGCCGCAGCCTTTTCCACGCAACTGGTTTAATCGGCCCACCTTGACCCTTGGAAGCTGAGCCAGTACTCTCCGCCGGGTTTTCGATTACTAGGCGTGACAGTTTCCGCGCGCAGGAGCGACCGCGGTCATGGATGACCCGCGTATCGGCTGCGCCGGACAAGTTGGATGTGGCCCGTTTCGTCGCGCGGCGAAACGGCCAAGAACTTTTTCCGCGAGGAGCGGCTGAAGCATGACGCGTCGCACTCCCATCGGCCGTGCTCGTCGAGTGATGGGCTGTGTTGCTGCTGCGCTTGTGTGTGTCGGTTGCAGCGGTCCGATACTGCGGCCTCAAAGCCCGGAGGCCCGCTTGGACCTGCCGCCGATGCCGGACGTGAAATACGTCTCGGAGTACACGCATCCTTACGGCATGAATTATGTGAAGCTGGAAGGGATTTCCCTGCTGACAGGCCTGCGGGGTACCGGTTCCGATCCGCCGCCCAACAATCAGCGCGCACTCCTTCTGGCGGAAATGAATCGCCGCGGAGTGGACAATCCAAACGAACTGCTCGCCTCCGGCAACGTCTCGCTGGTGCTGGTGCGTGCCTTCCTGCGGCCCGGCATTCAAGAAGGCGATCGGTTCGACGTGGAAGTGCGCGTTCCCACGCAAAGCGAGACGACCAGCATCCGCAACGGTTGGCTGCTTTCCACGCGGCTCACGGAGCTGGCTGTCTTGGGTGAGCAGATTCGCGAAGGCCACCTGCTTGGCCTGGCCGAAGGCCCTGTGCTCGTAGACCCGTCGGCGGATCCCGAGACGGACGAGGCGCTCGCCACACGCGGCCGCATCCTGGGCGGCGGCATCGCGCTTAAATCGCGGCCGCTGGGCCTGGTGATCAATCACCAAAACAAATCGGTGCGGGTGAGCCAGGACATCGCCACCTCGATCAACCGCCGCTTCCACACCTTTGTCGACGGCCGCAAACAAGGCGTTGCAACGCCCAAGACCGACGAGTTCATCGATCTGCTCATGCATCCGCGCTACAAGGACAACATCGCCCGCTACATTGAGCTGGTGCACAACGTCGCGATCAATGAACTGCCTGCGGAGCGCCAGGCCCGGCTGTTGTTCCTGGAGCAGCAGCTGGCCGACCCACTCACCGCCGCCAATGCGGCGATCCGCCTCGAGGCCATTGGCGACGATGAAGCAATCGCCATCCTCAAGCAGGGCCTTTCGGTCAACGATCCGGAAGTGCGGTTTTACGCGGCCGAGGCGCTGGCATATCTCGATGAAACATCGGCTGTCGATACGCTGGCCGACATTGCCCGCAACGAGCCGGCGTTCCGCGTCAACGCTTTGGCCGCGCTCAGCGCCATGGATGATGTGATGGCCTATGACGCGCTGCGCTCGCTGCTGGAGACGCGCAGCGCGGAAACTCGCTATGGCGCGTTTCGCGCTTTGTGGGCCATGAATCAGCACGATCCATTCCTGCGGCACGAAAAGCTCGGCGACGCGTTCCACTACCACGTGCTCGAAGTCCCCGGACCGGAGATGGTGCACGTCACGCGGAGCCACTTGCCCGAAGTCGTCCTGTTCGGCAAGGAGCAGCAGTTCCAGCTGCCGCTGGTGCTGGATGCGGGCAACATCCTGGTCAACGGAATGAGCGGCGAGCGAATCACGGTCAGCCGCTTTATCGCCGGCAGCGAAGCCGAGCAGCGCGTCGTTTCCACGCGCGTCGACGAAGTGATTCGCGCGATTGTCGAGCTGGGCGGCACTTACCCCGACGTCGTTCAGGCACTGCAGCAAGCCAAAGCCGACGGCGCGCTGGCCAGCCGTTTCGAAGTCGACGCCCTGCCCCAGCCCGGCCGCCCGTACGACCGAGACTCCGAGCGCAGCGCGCCGCAAGAAGGCGAAGAACTTCCGGCCGACAATGCCGAGCCGCAGCTCGAAGTCGCCACGCCGCAGCCCGATCTGTACGGAAGACAACGCTGAGCAGGAGTGAGTAAGTGAGTAGGTAACACGCAATCCGATTCAGCTTACCTACTCACGCACTCACCCACTCACCCACTCACAGATTCTCTCCCATGCTCAAAGCTCTCGAAATCGCCGGTTTCAAGAGCTTTGCCGACCGCACGCGGTTTGAATTTCCGCGCGGCATCTCGGTGGTCGTTGGGCCGAATGGTTCTGGCAAGTCGAATCTCGTCGACGCGGTGAAATGGGTCCTTGGCACGCAGAGCGCCAAGTCGCTGCGCGGCAAGGAAATGACGGATGTCATCTTCAACGGCTGCGCCACGCGTGCCCCGCTGGGAACCGGCGAGGCGACGCTCACGCTCGACAATGAAGATGGCCGGCTGCCGATCGACGCCAAGGAAGTGCACGTCACGCGCCGCGTGTTTCGCAGCGGCGAAGGCGAATACCTGCTCAATCGGCAACCCTGTCGCCTGCGCGATATTCGCGAAGTGCTCGCCGGCACCGGCATCACCACCGAGGCTTATTGCATCATCGAGCAGGGGAAAGTCGACGCGCTCCTGCAATCGTCGCCGCGCGATCGCCGCATCATTTTCGAAGAGGCTGCCGGCATCAGCCAGTTCAAAGCCAAGAAAGCCACGGCCATGCGCCGGCTGGAGCGGGTCGAGCAAAACCTGCTGCGCCTGTCAGACATTGTCGACGAGGTGGAAAGCCGCCTACGCAGCGTCCGCTCGCAGGCCGGCAAGGCCCGCCGATATCGCGAGTGCGCCGATCGCCTGCGGCACTTGCGGACGCAAGTTGGCCTCGCGGATTGGCAAAAGCTAACGCGGCAGATCGCCTCGCGGGAAGCCCAGCTCGCCGACTTGCGTCGCCGAGTTGAAGAGCGCATTGCACTCGCAGAGCAGTCCGACGCTGAATATGAAGAGATGGAGCGCCGCTTGGAGGCGGGCATCCAGGCCCTGCGGGAAACTGAAGCCGCGGCCGCGGCTACACGCGAACAGATCGCCGCCCGTCGGGCCACGATTGAAAATCAGCTCGCGCGGCAGGCCGAACTACAGCAAGAGGCGGACCAGATTCGGCAGCGGCTGGCCGCAATCAGCAATCGCACCACTGGTGCAGGCGAGGAGTTTCGCGATGCCGCCGCGCAGCTGCAACTTGCCGAAGGAAGCCTGGCTGCGGCGGTTGCCGATCGAGATTCGCACGTCGAGCAAGCCGAACAGTCGCGACGCGAATTCGACACGGCCAGAAGCACGCTCATCGAGACTGAAGCGCGGCTCGCGCAGACCACGCATCGGGTAGCGATCGCCAAAGAACAATTGGCATCCTGCGATTCGCAGCTTCAAGCGGCCAGGCTCGTACGGAACGATCTCAGCGCCCGGTCTACCGAGCTCCGACGCGAGCGCGAACGATTGCAGCCCGAACTGGACCAATGCGAGCGAGCCGAAGCTGCCGTGAGAACAACAGCCCAAGCGCATCAAGCGGCGCTCGCCGCAGGCGAGCTGCGGCTTGCGCAGGTCCGCAGCGAGCTGGCCCGCCTCGATCGGCAATACCGCCAGCTCGAAGGGAATCTCGCCCGGGTGCGTGAGCGCATCGCTGTGCTCTCCGAGCTGGAGCATCGCCTGGAAGGCCTCGATGGCGGTGTCCAAGAGCTGCTGCGGAGGGCTCAAGACGTGGCCGGCGAGTTCGGCGAAGTGTTGGGCATCGTGGCCGACTTGTTTCACGTGGACGTCGACACAGCTCCGCTACTTGAAGTCGCGCTCGGCGAGCGCGCCCAGTTCATCGTGTTAGCTTCGACCGAGCGCCTGCTGGAGCGGCTCGCGCGCCAGCCGCTGGGCGCTGCCGGTCGCGTCGGGTTCCTTCGATTGGACACGCGGCCGGCGGCTACGGCACTCGATCACGTCGACCTTTCAGCCGAACCGGGCGTCATGGGCCGCGCCGATCAATTCGTCGAATCGGCGGCCGAATTTCGACCGCTGGCCAAGCGCTTGCTCGGCCGCACCTGGCTTGTGGACCGGATGTCAACCGCGCTGCGGCTATCGCAGACGGCCGGCCGCGGTCTGGAATTTGTGACCAGCGATAGTGAGTTGCTCGCCGCCGACGGCACGATCGTGATCGGTGCGCGGCTGGCGGCCGCAGGCATCATGTCGCGCCGCAGCGAGCTGCGTGCCTGCCACGAACAACAGGCCGAACTGGAAAATCAAATCGAGCACTATGCCACGGCCCTCGCTAGATTCGACCGTGAGCGCGCCCAGCAAGAGGCGCTTCTCGCCGCATCGGCCGCGGCCTGCAGCCAGCTGGCCGATGAGCTGGCCAATTGCTGTCGAGAAACAGCCCTCTGCCGCGGCCGGCTGGAACATCTCGTCCACGAGCAGGATGACGTCGAGAATGACCAGCGCCAGAGCGAAACGCACGTCGAACAGATTCTAGGCGGGCGCGAATCAATCGCACGGGAGCGAATGCAGGCGGAACAAACACAAAGCCAGCTTCAAGCCGATTTGAGCGCCGCTCGCGAAGCCGTGAGCGC
>DASXWB010001076.1:0-3124 GCA_036503915.1 Lacipirellulaceae bacterium
TAGAGGTTCTTCAGGAGGTCTGAGAGCTCGGGATCCATCTGAGAATTATCAGGATTGGATTCCGCCTCGCTCGAAGCCAGGCCCGCGAGAAGGTTGTCAAGGTCATCTATTGAGCGGCCGGTCGACTGCTCGGGTTCTTCAGGCGTTTCGGGAACGCTGGGTTGCCCCGTTGCGCTTTCATTCGTCGGCCCTTGTTCAATCAAATCGGATTGCGGTTCTATCGAATCCGCGACGTCGCCAGCGGCGGCCTCGTCAGCCGAGCCAACAGGCGCCTCGGTCTCTGCCAGCAGCCCGGACAACAGCGCGTCGAGCTCAGACTCGGCCTCCGATGCGGCCTGGGCTTCGTACGCCTCGGCGGTCGGAATGTTCTCTTCGGGCTCCTCGGCTGCATCCTCGGGAGGCTCCTTTTCATCCGGCTCAATGGTGACGGGCGACCAGGGACCTGCCAGCTCCGTTCCTGCAAGCGATTGGAAGCTACCGAGGCGCACCTCCGGCCGGCCGCGGATGCTAAGAATTGGCATGAAGTTTTGCGACATCAAGTTGGCCGCTATCGACTCGGTGACGAGCCGTTCCGTATTGGGCAGCGCGACCTGGTCGCCGTTCGTATCGCTGTAATAGTAAAACGGCACATCATCGAAGCTCATGACCGCGCCCAGCCGCATGCCCGGGATGCCCTGCTCGGTAAACGTCTTGCCGAGCAGTAATCCCGCGAGCATCGCGCCATTTGCCCATAGCATGCCTTTGAGACCCGATTGAGGAGTAAACTCTTCGAATCGAAACGACTCGATCGGCTCGGTCTTCTGGCCATAGGGCCAGCGCAACATGAACCGCGGAACGGTGAGCCCAAGGTAGCGTGCGTGCGGCATGCTCCGCAGCGTGTTCCAGGATTCGAGGATTAGCGGATGCACCTCTTCCGCGGATTGATGCTTGAGACAATCGGCGGAGATCGCGGCGATGAACGGGGCCTCGGCGGCAGCGGCAATTTTGCTGATACGGCCCAAAAGCTCGGCGTGAGGCGGAGTTTGATGAAACACGTAATTCGCCAGAAGCACCGAGGGAGGGCCAGACTGGGCTTCGACCGCCGGCTGTTCGACCAAGAGGCGATATAGGCCGGAATCCTCCAAGGCCTCAGGGGCGCTGAGGTCGGCGGCCAGCTCTTCGGCGCTGATGTCGTACAGCACGATTTGCAGCTGCGGACCGGTTTCCAGTTCGCGAGTGAGAAGTTCCGTCGAGCGCCATATCGATTCGAGGGCTTGGAAATCGGGGTGATGCAGGACTCGCCGCATCGCTTCGGCCAGCGATTCGTCGACAGCAGCGAGGAGTGACTCTTGGTCGGGGCTTGGCCCAGCGACAATATGCGGGCCGACAATCTGCTTGATCAAGTCCTGGGCGGGCGTTGGACGCGCAGCAGTTGCCGGCCGGCCAAGCAGACGCGCGAAGTCGTCCAATTTGCCATGCGGAATCGTGGCGCTTCCCGACTTGCGCGAAGCGGGGATCGACTTGCTTGTCGCACCCAGCACCGCCCACGAGCGCACTTCTGTGGCGGCAGCTGAAAACGTCGCGCTGTTTTTCAGTCGGCGGCGAAGGCCCGACAATTCACTGAACAGATCGAGCTGGCTGACCAGTTGATCGGGATGGAACTCGTCGAGCGATTCGAATTTCAACTCCACGCTGCCGCCATCGGGTGCAATCGGCAATCGCAGCCGGGGCGCCATCCGCCGCAGGACATTCTCGAAATTGTCGACATCGACGGGCTGCGGCTTGCGTGTGGCGAGCGCAGGGCCGACCTCCAGCGATTGCGCATTGGCCCGGCCGGAAAAGTCGCCCAAGACAGCGATCCGAAGCGCCTTGCCAGGATCAGTGGGCCTGGACTTTCGCGCCGACAAGCGACCGAAATTCACCATGTATCGCATGGCATACCTGCAGCCGTCGATTCTAACTCAACGTGCTCTTTCCGCAATCGTGCCGACTGTGGACTTGCAATGGTCAAGTGTTTATAGTGGCAAGGTCAATTGCCGAATTATGGCCGCAAAAATGGGGTGAACCGTGAGCGACGAAGACGAAGTAGACGAACTGTTGAATGAAACGAAGGCGGACGACAATGAATCGGCGGATGCCGAACGCGATGATTCGGATGACGATTCCGATATGGATGACTCTGATCTGGAGAATTCGAGTAGCGACACCGAGGCCGAGGAGTACAAGATGAGCGATGATGACGATTCGATGAGCGACGGCGGTGATTCGATGATCACGCAGGCGGAAGTTTACGATAACTTGAAGCGCATCGGCGAGCTGGAGGACGAAAAACAAAAGATCGTGGACGAGCTGCGCGAGCGCACCGAGCAGTTGCGCTCGATGCTAAAGCACATCGACCGCGGCAGTATCTTGTACAAGATGCTGCAATCGGCGCTTCCCGGGCCGGCGCCGCGCGCCACGGCGGCCGCCAACCCAACCAAAAAGTCGGCGCCCAAAGGAGCGCCCAAGAAGGCGGCGAAGAAAAAGGGGCGGCGGAAAGGGTAATCTGTTGTTCCGGCAAGGTGCCCGCGACGACGCCAACTGGGCGTTCGCCCGATCTCCGCAGCGGCCGCAGCCGCAAGTGGGCGGGAGGCAACTTGGGCGAGGTGACGCGTGCGCGGCTGGCGCCCCGCTGCAGGGGCGTGCGTATCGTTCATGCTCATGTCAATGTGGGCAGTATCGGGCATTTGTGTTAACGAAAGACTGCGCTCGAGCGGTTGGCCACCGTTGAATTTCGCCCCACTAAATTTTTCTCTTTTTTGTGGTGGGGCGAAACTGGCGAGTTTCGCCCAACCTCGCCCGCGCAAGTCGTTTAATGGTAAGCATTTGTTGTGTGGCAGTGGGGCGAAACTGCCTGAGTTTCGTTCAGGGGGTGGGACAAAAGTCGTACCAGGTGGGACGAAACCGGCCAGGAACTTCGCGGCAGGTGCGTCAGATGTCCAAAACTCCCCCCACATACTTTTGGACATCTGATGCGATTTCGACAAACCAAGCATCAGCGTCCGGCCGGCGCGCAACCGTAGCGCGGTCTAGTTTCAGGTGCCGGGTGTCAGTGTGAGCGAACGGCTGCATTATAGCCGATTAGTGTACAAAGTGATAGTATATT
>DASXWB010001077.1:0-8339 GCA_036503915.1 Lacipirellulaceae bacterium
CCTTGCAATTCGGATCGATCTCCAGCATCAACTTGCGCGCCGCCGGACCATAGGGATTGCGGCCCACTTCGACGCCCAACTGATGAAGCAGCGAACCGATCTCGGCGCCTTTGTTTTTGCTGACCGCCCGCTCTAAACCAGGCACCACCCCTTTGCCAAATTCATCGTCGGAAATAACGCCCACGGTATGCAGCGCAATCAGTGCTCCGCGGTTCAGCGGAATCGAGTGCCCGCCCAGCGCGTGCTGCGTGACGTAGGCCACGGCGAATGGAGTCGTGCCATTGTACTTTTGCAGCTGCTTGACAGCCTGACCGATGTTCTGCTTCTTCAGCGTTTCGATGTCGAACTCGTAAACCGACTCGAACACCGCGTGCAACGATTGTTTTAGCCGGGAGGCCGACTCGGCCGGATTCACCAACGGCTTGAGCACGTCGGTCAGCTCGCGAATCGTGCTCACGCGCACCTCGTTCCATCCGAAGTAATCGCGCTTGAGCGTTTCAAAAACCTGCTCGGCCGTCTCATGCGGCGAATCCTCTAGCAGGCACGCAAACAGCAAATGCTCGAAAAGCGGCCGGTCCTTCGGCGGAGTGACCGGCTTGTAATGCTTTTTGATCACCTTGATGGTGCGATTGATCAGAGTGGAACGACTCGGTGTGGCCATGGTGTGAGTAGGATGGGTTGACGAATGAAAAACGCGGTCGAGCAGTAGGTGAGCAGGCAAGTAGGTGCCAAGAACGGCAGTTAACTTGTTTTCTGTCGGGAATGAGCACTCAGTACTTAGTACACAGTACTCCGGCGATTACCAATGGCAGGTGAACGACTCATTCAACGGGCACCTCACTGTGTACCTACTCACTTACTCACACCTCTGACGGCCCCGTCTCTTCCGTGTCATTCGACGCCGATACATCCGGCGTCCTCGTATCCGGCAGCAGCTCTTGCAGCAACTGATTGATGGCCAATGATTTTTTCACGCCTTCATCCAGCTGAAACGTGATTCGCGGGGTGTAGCGCGTGTCGATGCGATCGGCGATCTTGCTTTGCAAGTAACCGGCTGAGCTGCGCAGGCCGTGCAGACACAAGCGCTGCTTGGCATCATCGCCCATGATGGAAACATGCACCTTGGCCTGCCGCATGTCCGGCGAAACCTCGACGTAGGTGACCGTGACATCCTCGATCCGCGGATCGCGCAGGTCGGTGAGGATCGCCATGCTGACCACCTCGCGGATGGCCTCGGCGGCTTTGAGTACGCGGCGGGATGACATGGTGGCGGGCATGTGAGTAATTGAGTCAGTGAGTAGGTGGGTAGGTTTTCAACTCGTGACCTACTCACTTACTCGCCTGCTCACTTGCTCACCTTATCCTTCAAACTTGCGGTGGATCTCTTCGACTTTGTAAATTTCAAACAGGTCGCCTTCCTTGACGTCGTTGAAGCCGGACAGCTTGATGCCGCATTCGTAGCCTTCGCGGACTTCCCTGGCATCATCCTTCTCGCGCCGAAGTGTATCGAGCGCGTAGTCGCCGATGATCGTGCTGTCGCGGATCACACGGGCCCGGCTGTTGCGCTCGACCACACCCGAAAGCACGCGGCAGCCGGCCACCGTTCCTACGCGGCTGATTTTGAATATCTGCTGCACGAGCGCGCGGCCCAGCTCGACTTCGCGCTCTTCAGGCTTCAGCATGCCTTCCAAGGCCAGCCTCAAGTCGTCGGTAATTTTGTAGATCACGTCGTAGCGGCGAATCTGCACCCCGGTGCGCTCGGCCAGCGTGCGGGCCTTTTCGTCCGGCACGACGTTGAAGCCGATGATGATCGCGTCGGAAGCATGAGCCAGCGTCACATCCGCCTCGGTGATGCCGCCCACGCTCTTCTGCAGCAGCTTGACCTTCACTTCCGGGTGCTCAAGCTTGGAGAATTCCTTTTCGATGGCCTCGATCGAGCCGCGCACATCGGCCCGCAGAATGATGTTGAGTGTCTGCGTTTCGCCTGTAGGGTCGAGCCGATCAAACAAGCTTTCCAGCGTGACATGCCGGAAGCCGCTGGCGCCGAGCGCCATTGTCCGCTCTTGTTCGGCGCGGGAACGCGCAACTTCGCGGGCCCGGGCAATGTCGCCGAGCACATAGAACCGGCTGCCCGCGCTGGGCGCCACATCCAGCCCCGTGATGTTCACCGGCTCGCTCGGTCCGGCGGACAGGAGCCGCCGGCTGTCGTCGAGGGTGTCGTACATCGCCTTCACCCGTCCGTGCGCCTGGCCGCAGACAACGATGTCGCCAACGTTCAGCGTGCCATTTTGCACAAGCACCTTGGCGACAATGCCTCGTTCCGCTTCTTGCTGGGCCTCGAGGCAAGTCCCGACGGCCGGCCGATTCGGGTTAGCCTTGTATTCGTGCAGCTCGGCCACTGTGAGCAGCGTTTCCAGCAGCTCGTCGATGCCGGTGCCCTTGGTGGCGCTGGTTTTGACGACTTCCACGTCGCCGCCCCACTCGCTCGGCAGCAGCTCGTTCGTGGAAAGGCCCTGGTAAACGCGCTCAATGTTAATGCCAGGCAGGTCGATCTTGTTGAGCGCCACCACGATCGGCACCTCGGCTGCACGGGCGTGGCTGATTGCTTCTTCGGTCTGCGGCATGACGCCGTCGTCGGCCGCCACCACCAGCACGGCGATATCCGTGACGTTCGCGCCGCGGGCGCGCATCTCGGTGAATGCCTCGTGGCCCGGCGTGTCGACGAAGGAAATCCGCCGTCCGTCCTTGTCGATTGTGTAAGCACGGATGTGCTGCGTAATGCCGCCGCTTTCGCCGCTCACCACGTCGATACCGATGATCCGGTCCAAGAGCGACGTCTTGCCGTGATCGACGTGGCCCAGAAAAGTAATTACCGGCGGGCGCTCCACCAGCTGTGCCAGATCATCTTCCTGCTGCTGCAAGTCCGCGAGCAGTTGCTCTTCCAAGCTCACGGCCTGTTTGAACTCGACGTTGATCCCGAGTTCCCCAGCGACGAGCTGGGTCATCTCGGGGTCCATCACGGAGTTGATGGTCGTCATCACGCCGGAATTCATAAGAATCCGCTGAATCTCGCTCGCCTGAATGCCGGCGGCCTCGGACAATTCGCGCACCGTGCAGGGCAGTTGAATCGCGACGCGCTCCTTGCGCGGCGCGGTCGTGCTTGCGCCGGTGACCACACGGCGCTGCCGGCGGTGAAGGGATCGGTGTGGCCGGTCCTCGGTTTCAACCGGCGTGGCGTTTCGACGGCGTGCAAGCTGACGCTGTTCGCGCCCGCCGAGCATGGGGCGGTCCCCTTCGCCTTCCGGCGGAGTTTCTTTGCCGCGCCGGCCACGGGCCTTAGCCGTACGGCGTTCCTCTTCCTCAGGCACTGGGGCAAGCGGCAGGCGCGGCCCTTTTACGGCACGCTGTTTCTTCTCTTCGTCCAGAGTGCGTTCATGGCGCCTGAGATGGGCTGCCAGCGGTTTACTGCCCTGTTTGCCGGCGCCGAGGAGGTCGGCCGGCAACCGCAGATCGGGCTTCTGCGCGGGCGGCTCGTCGGGCGCCACGGGTTCGATCGGGCGAGAACTCTTGGGGAGCGGCGCCAGTTTCACCGCCGGACGCGCTCGTTCGGTCGTGGCGGTCCCGCCATCGGACTTCTTGCGTTCTGCCGGGCGGCCTTCCTTGCCGACGACAGGCACTTTTCCGCCGACATGTCCTGCTGGACCGATGTATTTCTCGCGTCCCATGGCGCCGGCCAATGGGCCAGGGCGGCGCGCAGTCTCGACAGCAACGGCCGTCGCGGTTGATGTTTCGGTGGCTGTCGAGGTTGCCGCGAGCGTGCTTTCACTGGAAACCGGTTCCGGCGCCGGTTCAACCGGCTTGGGCCGAGATGGCGCGACCGGGGGCTTCGCCGTGACGATCACCGGCATCTTGCCGGGGCGCATCGGCTCCGATGGACGCTGAGGAGGTGGCGGCGCGGCTTTGCCCGGCTTCGTTTTGAGACCATCGCCCTTCAGGAACTGCTTAACCTTTTCGACTTCGTCTTCAGTAAGACTGGCCAGCGCAGACCCCTTGCCGGGGACGCCGGCCCTCGTGCAAATGTCGACCAGTTCCTTGCTGTCAAGCTTCAGCTCTTTCGCTAATGCGTAAATGCGTACCGCCAAGAGATTTCTCCGTTTCAGATTACTCGCCAATTATCCAATCATGTTGCGCGTCTCCTCATTGACCTACAAGTGAGTAAGTGAGTGGGTGAGTAAGTGAGTAGGTCTCAAATGTAACACCTTACTCACCTACTCACTTACTCACTTACTCACCTGCTACTACGTAGCGGATCGTTCAGCCTCCTCGTCTGCAGCTTCGCTAAGTTCAGTCGAATGGTTTCCGTCGGCCGAATCTCCGGCGACGTCGGCCTCGGTTTCGTTTGTTTCCTCCTCACCAAATGATTCAGATTCAGTCGCGGCGATGTCGCTTTCTTCAGCCGCGTCGCCCTGATCCTCATCCATCGGCGCCAGCTTCATGCCGGCTTCAGCGGCCATTTCCGCCAGCCGTTCCTGTTCGCGCTTCTGCCGCCGGGCTTCGGCAGCTTGCGCTTCGGCTTGCTCGGCCCGCTCTTCCGCTTGCTCGACAATCAGGTTGGCGGCCTCCTCGCTCAGCTCGCCCATGGCCATGAGGGCGTCCGGCTCAATGATCGACAGGTCGTCGTAACTCAAGAAGCCTTCTTCAACCAGCCGCTCCGCCAGCTCCACCTCGACGCCCTGAAGCGAGCTGAAGCCGGTCACCGCGCGGTCGATCGCTTGGGCCAGCTCTTCCTGGGTCATGATCTCGATGTCCCAGCCGGAGAGTTTGCTGGCCAGGCGCACATTCTGGCCGCGGCGTCCGATCGCGAGCGAGAGCTGGTCTTCGCGCACCAGCACGATGGCGCGGCCCAACATCTTGCACAGGATGACTTGTTCCACCTCGGCCGGCTGCAGCGCGTTCGGAATCAGCACTTCAAGGTTGTCGTCCCAGCGGACGATGTCGATCCGCTCGCCGGCCAGCTCGTCGACGATGTTCTTGATGCGATTTCCACGCACACCGACGCACGCGCCGACGCAGTCGACGCGCGGGTCGCTGCTGGAGACGGCCACCTTCGAGCGATAACCGGGCTCGCGGGCCATCGCCCGGATTTGAATCACGCCGTCGGCGATCTCGGGTATTTCCTGTTCGAACAATCGCTGCACAAGCTGCGGCCGGGCACGGCTGAGAATCACTTTGACGCGGCTGCCAGACTTGCGGACCTCGAACACGGTGGTCCGCACGCGCTCATTGACATGGTGCGTTTCGCCGGGAATCTGCTCGCCGCGCGGCAGAATGGCTTCCACGTTAGCGAGCGTGACGGTGGCCGCGCCGCCTTCGTAGCGCTGGATGACGCCGCTCACCATGTGGCCGATCAGCTCGGTGTATTCATCGTGCAAGGCGTCGCGCTCGGCCTCGCGGATCTTTTGGATCATCACCTGCTTGGCGGTCTGCGCGCCGATGCGGCCGACGGTTTCCTCGGAATCCAGCTCGCGGCCGTCATAGGTTGCCCGGATCGAACCGTCCTCGCGGTCGATGTTCACGACGATGTTGGCTTCTTCGCCGTAGTGCTTCTTGGCCGCCGACACGAGCGCAGCCTCGATGCCTTCGAAGACGATTTCCTTGTCGATGTTCTTGTCGCGGTGAATCGCATCGACGATTCGCAGCACTTCACTGGGATTCATGGCAACCTCTCTTTGCACGGCGTATTCGCCCACCGTGAGGCAAAACAAGTTGTTCAAATTGTTCGAATTGTCGTAGGTCAGGCGATTCGCCTGACGCGGTTCGCTCCAATGCGTCCGTCGTTGGCGCTTGTCGTCACGGAGTCAAGCTGGAAGCTTGGCCTGCGGGGATATAACATCCCCGCTGCCGCACTGCCCAACGAGAGCGCCGCACGACTGGCCGAAGCGAAACTCCTTGCGCCAAAGCAAGTTATATTGCCCGGCAAACCCGCCAGCATACCCCGGTGACGCCGAGACTGTCAAGCCGCGCTTGGCCAGCCCAATGGACGCAAAAAGGCCGCCGAATGGCAGCCTTTTGCATCATTCCGCTTGGCATCCTATGCCCAAACGTGCCCAGTTCGATCGGGCCGCAGCCGTGCTTTCGGTAATTCTTCGACTCGCGCCGATCGAAGTCAACCGAGCGGCGGATCGTTGCAACGGTAGGCATCACTGGTGGAGAATAACTTTTATGCCCTTCGTCGAGCTTTCAATGGAAGATTGTCGCCGCCCAACGAGCAGAACTTCGCGTTCATGCCGCACGAGGTGATCGTTGAAAGCCACAAGCGCTGTAATCTCTTGCTTGCTTGTCATTGCCGTCCACGACGGCGCCGAAACCAGTGTGCCAGCCGCGATGCCGCCGGCTTGTGCGGGTGCGGCACCCAGCTCCGATAGCGCCAAGTTGCCGAACGCAGAGCCTGCCGGGCTGCACAATCTCATCAAGGTAACAAGCCGGCTGTATTCGGGCAGCGAGCCGCATGGCGAGGAAGGGATCGCTAGCCTGCAAACGCTCGGCGTCAGGACCATTGTGAGCGTCGACGGCGCGAAGCCGAAGGTTGAGCTGGCCCGCAAATACGGCCTGCGCTACGTGCATATCCCGATCGGCTACGACGGCATCCATGAGGAGGCGGGCCAGATGCTGGCTCGGCTCGTGCGCGAGGCGGAAGGGCCGTTCTACCTCCATTGTCATCACGGCAAGCATCGCGGTCCGGCGGCTGCCGCGGTCGCCTGTATCGCCGGCGGCGATATGGCCACCGACGAGGCAATTGAACTCCTTGTGCGCGCCGGTACAAGCAAGGATTACGCCGGTTTGTGGCGAGACGTGAAGCAGTACGCGCCTCCGCCGGCCGATGCCAGGCTGCCCGAGCTCGTGGAGGTCGTCGAGGTCGGCTCATTCGCGGCGGCCATGGCGCAAGTCGACCGGGCGTTCGATAACGTGAAATTATCCCGAGACGCAAAATGGACCGTGCCGGCCGAACATCCAGATATCGTACCGGCGCAGGAAGCACTGCTGCTTCAAGAAGGTCTGCACGAAGCGGGAAGGAACTCGGGCGACCAGTACGATGAGCAGTTCAAAAAATGGCTCGCCGGCGCTGAAGCGCTGGCAATCGAGCTCCGCTCGGCACTGCAGGTCCAGGATGTGATTCTGGCCAACGAGCGGGCGCTTCTTATCGAGCAATCATGCAAACAGTGTCACACTCGGTATCGTGACAATTGAAATTGAGGTTTATCGCGACGGTGCTCTCCAGCAATCGGGCGAGCAATCGAGCTCGAAGCATGGACGAACGCCAAAGGCGTTCAACACCGTAGCCCAGGGTCGCTCCGAGCTTGCGAGGAGCGCACCCTGGGGAAACAGAAAAAGAAACTTGGTTACTCCGAAGGAGTTACACATCTCCTCGGGTGTGTAACGCCTTCGGCGTAAACACATGCATTATGGCGCGTGCCCAGGGTGGCGCGGCTGCGCCGCTGACCCTGGGCTACGGTGTGGTACCGCTTCGCGGTACCAGGAGATCCTTAGAACGGGCTGTCGTGAATGATCTGCTCGGTGCCCGAGTGGGGCCGGCCGTCGCGCGTTGAGAGCGTGTTCATGACCGACGGGTCGGTCGTATCGAACACGAACCGCACACCCGCGTCGCAGAACAAAAAGAATGAGCCGCCCGGGTGCTGGCTGCCGAACGACTCGGCGTAGGAATCAACTTCCTCGGCATCCAGCGGCACGACTTCAATATTGAACCCTTCCTTGAACGTCGTGCCGAGGACGTATCCCGGCCCGCCGGCGTATTTGCCCGGCTGCTGATTGTCGATCAACTTGGAATTGGGCACGACACCCCAGATCGCCGCGCGCGACCAGAAGCTGGAGCGCTCGCCCACGCACAAAGTCTTCGAAAGACCGTCCTGCAATTCGCGCGGCTCGATCGTCCGGTTGCGGCCGAACACGCCGTCGAAATTGTCGCGGCAGATTTTGCACGTGGGCCGCACGGTGCCGACGCTGGCCACGTAATTCGCGGCGGCCATCTGGCAAAGAATTCGCGGCGTTTTCTTCTCAGGAATGTCTATGAGCGGCTCGAATTCGCCGTCGGACGGACAGATGAAGCCGCTCAGCGATGTATGCCGCACTAGGTTCTCGTTGCCTGCAATGGGCGCCGATAGGTTGACCTGTTCGAAGGCCGCGGCCTCCTCAAAAAAGGGCAGGATCATTGGTCCCCAGCTCCAGCCGGGACCGGCGTCGTCGAGATTCGGCAACACCTTGGTGACATAGCCCGGCGGGAACGACTTCTTGACGTCCATGTAATTGTGCATCGCCAGGCC
>DASXWB010001078.1:0-3621 GCA_036503915.1 Lacipirellulaceae bacterium
GACCGGCGGCTACGTCCATCATGACGGCAAGACAGGCGTACTGCTCCAGGTGGAGGGGGGCAATGATGATTTGGCCAAGCGAATCGCGATGCAAGTCGTGGCGATGAAGCCGAAGGCTGCGACCACCGCCGAACTCGACAAGGCGTTAGTGGAAAAAGAGCGCGCCATTCTCACCGAGCAAGCCCGCAAAGAAGGCAAGCCCGACAACATCATCGAGAAGATGATCGAAGGCCGCATGCGGAATTTCTACGCCGAGCACGTGCTCTCGGAGCAGCCGTACATCCACGACGACAAGCAGACCGTGGGCAAAATCGCGGCTGCCGGCGGAATGAAACTCGTGAAGTTCATACGCTGGCAGCTTGGTGAAACGGGCGGCGAGAGGCCGGCCGCGTGAAATTGCTTCAGTGAGCCCTGGCGAAAGCCGGGGCTTTTTTTATGCGATAGGAAATGCAAAATGCAAAATGTACAATGCAAAATGCAAAACGAAGATGCATGACGCGGTGGCATTTTTCATTTTGCATTGAACATTCGAATATGGATTGAACGGATGCCGAGCGTATCGAGCCCCTACAAGCGCATCATCCTGAAGCTCTCCGGTGAGAGCTTTGCGGCCCCTGGCCAACGCGGCATCAGCATGCAGGAAGTCGTGGATATCGCCACGCAGACGCAGCGGGCCGCGCGGTTGGGCGTGCAGATCGCCATCGTCATTGGCGGCGGCAATATTCTGCGGGGGGCGCAATTCAAAGCTGGTAGTTCCAGCATTCAGGAAGCCACCGCCCACTACATGGGTATGCTGGCGACCGTCATCAACGGCCTCGCGCTGCAGGATGCGCTGGAATCGCTCAACTGTGAAACACGGCTCATGTCGGCCGTGCGCATGGACGGCGTGGCCGAGCCATTCATCCGCCGACGCGCGCGCCGGCACCTGGAAAAAGGTCGCATCGTCATCCTGGCCGGAGGCACCGGCGCGCCGTTCGTCACGACCGACACCGCCGCGGCTCAGAAAGCGCTTGAGATCGAAGCCGACATCCTCATGAAAGCCACTCGCGTCGACGGCGTTTACACGGCCGACCCGGAGACCGACGCCACGGCCACGCTCTTCCGCCGGCTCACGTATCAGGAAGTTCGCGAGCGCAATTTGCGAATCATGGACCCCACGGCAATCGCCCATTGCATGGAGCACGACCTGCCCATCCTCGTGTTCAACTACCGCGTGGACGGCAACATCGAACGCGCCGTGCGCGGCGATGATATCGGCACGCGCGTGTCGAATGACGATTCCGACGATCGACGGCAAGGCAGCAAATGACAAAAAGAAGTTGAAAGGAAATGTATGATGTGAGATGTAAGATAGAAGATGTCAGAAAGCGACCGACTAGAGTCTCTGACATCTTCTATCTCACATCAAACATCTAACATCAACTCCCATGAGCGTTGAAGAAATCTTGTTCGATGGCGAGGAGCGCATGGAGAAGGCGCTCGCGAAACTGAAGCAAGACCTGACAGGAATCCGCACCGGCCGCGCGAATCCTGGGATGGTCGATTCGTTGCGGGTGGAAGCTTACGGCTCACCCGTTCCGATCAAGCAAATCGCCAGCGTCAGCGCGCCGGAGCCGCAGCAGCTGGTGATTCGCCCGTACGATCCGTCGACGATCAAGGACATCGAAAAGGGCATCATTGCCAGCGATCTTGGCCTCGCGCCGCAGAGCGACGGCAAGGTAATCCGGCTCAATATTCCGCCGCTGTCCGGCGAGGTGCGCCGCAAGATGGTCGCCCGCACCAAGGAATTGGCTGAGGAAACAAAGGTTGCGGTGCGCAACATCCGCCGCGACGCCAACAAGCAAGCCGAGCTGGAGAAAAAGGACAAAGAGCTCACCGAGGATGAGTGTGACGCCACACTGGAAGATGTGCAAAAGCTCACCAAGAAATTTGAGGACAAGGCGAACGAGCTGGCGAAGGCCAAAGAGGCAGAGGTCATGGAGGACTAATGCGTCAATCGACGATTCTTAGTGACCGACGAAGTTAGGCGCTGGCGAGTTGTCTGGACGGCACCATGAACCGCACGATTAATGTTTTAATCCCTGCGTTTCTCCTTACTATCCCGCATGTCGTTGACGCAGAGTCCCTGAAGCGAATGACCGCTGTAGCCGTCGACAAGGGCTGAGGTGGACCCCAAAAACTGGGCGCTCTGATAAGGTATAAATCCCCGCTGCGGGGCGGCCTATCAGGGAGTTCCAGAGGATGGCACGGAAGCGACGAAGTTTTAGCGGAGCGTTCAAGGCGAAAGTGGCACTGGCGGCCTGCCGCGGCGACAAGACCACGGCTCAATTGGCTGCCGAGTATGAAGTCCACGTGGGCCAGATCACGGCCTGGAAGAAGCAGTTCTTGGAGGGAGCGGCGGGACTGTTTGAAGACGGCCGCAGTAAACGAGCGGCCGAAGATGCCGCCAGTGACGAGGAACTCTACGAGCAGATAGGCCGACTGAAGATGGAAGTCGAGTGGTTGAAAAAAAAAGCTGCCGAGCTCGGCTGAAAGATTGAGGCGATGCATCGAACCGAATCACAACGCGATCACGATCGCGCGGCAGTGCGCGCTGGTGGGACTTGCGCGGAGTACGTGCTACTACCGAGCGGCCGGCGAATCGGCCCAGAACCTGGTCTTGATGCGGCGGATCGACGAGCAGTATTTGCGGACTCCGTTTTACGGCAGCCGCAAGATGTCCGAAGTGCTGAACATCAATCGCAAGCGTGCGCAGCGGCTGATGCGCGTAATGGGAATCGAGGCGATCTATCCCAAGCGGCGCACGACCTGGCCCGGCGCCGGCCACAAGATTTACCCGTATTTACTGCGGAATGTGGAGGTCACGCGTCCAGACCAAGTATGGGCCAGCGACATCACCTACGTGCCGCTGCGGCATGGATTCTTGTATCTGATGGTGGTGATGGACTGGTACAGCCGCTGCGTACTCAGTTGGCGGTTGTCGAACACGCTCACAGGCAGCTTCTGCCTGGAGGCGCTCGACGAAGCTCTGTCATGTGCGACTCCCGAGATCTTCAACAGCGATCAAGGGAGCCAATACACAGCCGAGCCGTTCACATCGCGCTTGGAATCATGCGGCGTAGCGATCAGCATGGATGGCCGAGGAAGAGCCATCGACAACGTATTCGTCGAGCGGCTTTGGCGGAGCGTGAAATACGAGGAGGTGTATCTCAAGGATTATGCCGATGGTTGGCAAGCGGAAGGGTCGCTGGGGGCGTACTTCCGCTTCTACAACGAGGAGCGAATCCATCAGGCGCTCGGCTACCGCACACCATTGGAGGTTTATCGCCAGCGAGACTCAAGCGGCAGCGAGCCGCCGGACGAAAAACGAATTGAAATCGCGCGCAAGAAAATGATAGCTGGTTAGTACATCAAACGCTTAAGACGCTGTAGCGGCCGCGCGAGACCTATGGAGGTCTCGCGGGCCGCCAGCCCTACCTTATTCAACCCTATTTGGCGCCCAACCAATGGGGTCCACCTCAAGCATTTCCCCGTTTGTGCCAACGGTTTCTCGGTATTTTGATAGGGCGGTTAGTTCACCAAGGGAGAGATTTCAAAGCGAAAAGTTTGGTGAAAGCAAGT
>DASXWB010001079.1:0-2486 GCA_036503915.1 Lacipirellulaceae bacterium
GGGACGTCGAGTACCTTTTGGCCGCCCTTGCCGGGCGTGACGCCGGCGACAACTTTGGTGCCGTACTCGATGCAGTTCCGCGAATGAAATTCGCCTGCCTTGCCGGTGATGCCCTGGCAAACCACGCGCGTGTTTTTATCGATTAATATGCTCATGATTTGGAACTCACTTCGTTACCTTCAGCGGCGAGCGTCTTGAAGCTCCGCCCGGCGCGCGCCAGGCCGATGCCACGAATCGTCAGGATGACGCCGATGCCAAGCAGGATGCCGCCGACGATCGTATCGGTTGTAAAAAGCAACAGCGCACCTAAGCAAACGAACAACAAGCCAAAGAACACCGAAGTGGCAAACGCCTGATGGTACATGCTGCCTGAGGTTTCATATACCACGGCACGTTGATTCAGCGCCCGCTCCGACTTTTGCATCAGCTCGCGGTCGCGTGCAACTTCCTGCTGACACGATCCCCGACAAGACATTTTTCCAAACACAAATGACGCGCAGTCGCGGCACAACCCGCGACCGCAAAACGTACAAGTCCCGAGTGCCGGTTTCTGCGGGTGTTCAAAACAGTTCATGCGATGAATCGAGCGTTTACGCTTTCGCGGCAGCCACAACTTTGTTTGCTGCGTCCGTGAGATCTTTAGCTGCGATGATATTAACGCCGCTTTGAGCGAGAATTTTGCGGCCTTCCTCCACTTCAGTACCTTCGAGCCGCACCACGAGCGGCACGTTGAAGCCGACTTGCTTGTAGGCCTCGACGATCGCCTGGGCGATCGTGGTGCAGCGCATGATGCCGCCGAAGATGTTGACGAGTACGGCACGCACGTTTTTGTCGGAGAGCAGGATGCGGAAAGCTTCGGTCACTTGCTCGGTGTTGGCGCCGCCGCCGACGTCGAGGAAGTTGGCCGGCTCGCCGCCGTGGAGCTTCACCAGGTCCATCGTCGACATCGCCAGGCCTGCGCCGTTCACCAGGCAGCCGATGTTGCCGTCGAGCTGCACATAGCTAAGCCCCGCTTTGGCGGCCCGCAGCTCGTTGGGGTTCTCCTCGCTGATGTCGCGGAGTTCGGCCAACTGCGGGTGGCGAAACAAGGCGTTGTCGTCAAAGCTGATTTTGGCGTCGAGGGCCATGAGTTCGCCCGACTTGGTGACGACGAGCGGATTGACTTCGACAAGACTGCAATCCAGATCGACAAACAGCCGGCACAGCGAGCGCATGAACTTGTCGGCTGACCGCACGCTCGGCCCTTCCAGTTCAAGCTTCGCGCAGAGCTTGCGGACTTGATAGGGCTGCAGTCCTCCGTCGGGATCAAACGGCTCCTTGAAGATTTTTTCGGGCGTCGTGGCGGCGACCTCTTCAATGTTCATGCCGCCGGCGCTGGAGGCCATGAGGACGGGCATCGCCACGGCGCGGTCGATGACGATGCCGAGGTACAGTTCGCGGGCGATGTCGCAACCGGCTTCCACCAGCACACGGCGAACGGTCTGGCCTTCGGGCCCAGTCTGGATCGTGACGAGCTTGTGGCCGAGCAGATTGCCGGCGACCTTGGCCGCTTCCTCGGCACTCCGCACGAGCTGCACGCCGCGCTGCTGGGGGTTGTCTTTGATCGTGCCCTTGCCGCGGCCGCCGGCGTGAAGCTGTGCTTTCACCACAGCGAGTGGCCCGCCCAGCTGCTTGAACGTGGCGGCTGCCTCGTCGGGTGTGCTGGCCACGATGCTCTGCGGCACGGCAATGCCGGCGTCGCGCAGCAGTTGTTTAGCCTGGTATTCGTGAATCTTCATGCCGGCTACTCCGGTCGATCAGGGCGATTTAGAATCGAACATAGGTCAGCCTTTCCAGGTCGACGCAGCTTCTTTGATTAGGCTTGAAAGCTCGACTTCAGATGCCCGCGTCAGGCTGGAAAGCCCGAACTATGGGAGCGGTCGAGTATAGCGCCCCGCGGTGAACAGGGTCAACCGACGATGAGAAATGTGACGGCGATGGTTGCGGTTTCGTGGGCGGCATTCGCGTGCTCGGCGGATGCGGAAACGCTCACGTTCGGCGGCCCCACGATGGGTACTGCGTACCATGTCAGAGTCGTTCCGGGCAAAGTGGCAGTTGATTTGCCGCAAGTGAAGAAACATGTCGAAGCGCTGCTGTCGGAAATCGACTGGCAGATGTCGACGTATCGCGAGAGCTCGGAGCTAAGCCGCTTCAATCGCTCGGCGGCGGGTGAATGGTTTGCAGTCTCCGGCGCGACGGCCGAGGTCGTCGCCGCGGCGCAGGAGATTAGCCGCAAGACGGATGGGGCGCTGGATGTCACGGTAGGTCCCATGGTTCGGCTGTGGCACTTCGGTCCCAATATGTCCACAAACGGGCGCGCTCGCTTCAAACCGCCTAATGACGCGACGGTTCAGGCTGCACGCCAGCTTGTGGGATACGAACGACTGGACGTACGGCGCGACCCGCCGGCATTGCGAAAACACATCTCCGGCCTCGAAGTAGACTTG
>DASXWB010001080.1:0-2919 GCA_036503915.1 Lacipirellulaceae bacterium
GCGGCGGTGCATT
The DNA here is from genome assembly GCA_036503915.1 of Lacipirellulaceae bacterium. Lineage (GTDB taxonomy): Bacteria > Planctomycetota > Planctomycetia > Pirellulales > Lacipirellulaceae > JABDGM01. The sequence goes on from DASXWB010001080.1 coordinate 14, forward strand.
CGCAAGCTCCACAACAGCGCACCAGAAATTCCGTCGTCAATCACTGTCTGTATGGTCGCGGATATGTGCGGCGTCTCGACGAAGCCGAACTCGCCGACGAAATATGGCTTCTTGCCTTTCGTCAGAGCATGCGCAGCGCGAATCGGCTTCGTGAAATCATGGTCGTCGCCCCATGGATAATGGTGGGTTGTAATGACGTCGACGTTTGGATCGTCGAGCGATGTGAGCGGTACCCCGTGGAGTGAGCGCCCGTCGATGACTAAATGATTTGGGTCGAGCTCCTTGATGTAGGCTGCGATATCGCGCGTCCACTCGGGCGTGGAATCAATTTCGTTGCCGGTTTCCCAGCCAAAAATTGCCGGTTCGTCGCGGTAGGAGATGCCCGTGTAAACATTCCTGCGTGTAAGCAGGTAGCGGATCGTAGCCTTGAAGTCGTCGCGCAATTGCGGATCGGTCCAGAAGGCCTCCGTCGGCAAGCCGCGAAAAGCCGCGTACTCGCCGATGCCGCCCCACCATTTGTGCTGATCCACGAGCGGAAGGATAACGCGGATTCGTTTGCGGCGGGCGACTTCAATGAGCTTGTCCAGCGCGCGGAAGCCTTCTTCATTGAACTGGCCCGGCGCGCGAACGTGCACGACGTCGCCCATGTCCGAACCGTCGCGCTTCACGCTGATCACGTAAGTGCGCACAACTTGCCCGCCCATTTGCCGGACGGATTCCAGCGCGTCTTCAATCTCGAATTCGTCCGGCCAGCGCCAAGGATTAGGGCGGGTGAAATCGTATGCATCCTCAATCACAAGCAGATTGGGAATGTTGAATGAGATGAAGCGAAACGGCCGGTCGCCCTCCATGATTTGATCGCCGTGACGCGTGAGGACCGGCCATCCGGACGGTTCGTCACCGCCAACCGCGCCGGTAGCGATCAGCGATAACGCGAGAACGGCAGCCGCGCGGAGTTTCGTCATGGTAGCGAGAAGCGAGAGTACGAGAGTACTCAGTACCGCATTTGGGTGCTTGCTCCCTGCTCACTCGTCCGTGTTCCTTGCTCCCTTTTCCGTGCTTTCTGCTCGGACCTCCCTGGTGCTCGCTCCATGCTCCTTGCTCCATGCACCCTGCTAAAACACTTGCGAATTGTCTTTGACGAACGTAATCAGTTCGTCAAGGTGAGCATAGGCGACGCAGCACGAAGTGTCCGCCGCACCGTAGTATACCGCGAGCCGGCTTGTCTGCTGATCGTGCAAGGCGGCGCAGGGGAATACGACATTCGGCACATGTCCCGACACCTCGTAATCCTGCTCCGGCGTGAGGATGTGTTGGTTTGTGCGGTAACGAACCAGCCAAGGTTTCTCTAATTCCAACAGTGCCGCGCCCATGCTGTAGACGAACCCGTTGCATGTGTCCATCACGCCGTGATAGATCATGAGCCAGCCGTCGTCGGTTTCGATGGGAATCGGCCCGGCACCGATCTTCGTGCGCTGCCACCACTGGCCGACCTCGCCGCCCCCGCGGCGCATCACCATACGGTGCATCCCCCAATGAACCATGTCCGGGCCTTGGCTCAGGTAAATGTCACCGAACGGCGTGTGGCCGTCGTCGCTGGGCCGGCTGAGCATCATGTACTTGCCGTCGATCTTGCGCGGGAACAGCACGCCGTTGCGATTGAAAGGCAGAAAAGCGTTTTCCAGCCGCTCAAAAGTCTGAAAATCTCGCGTTGACGCGATGCTGATCGTCGGCCCATTGTGGCCGCCGCACCACGTGATGTAATAAGTCGCGTCAATCTTGCAGACGCGCGGGTCGTAAGCGTAATCGGCCCGGCTGCCCGGGTCGCCGCCGGCGAACTCGATCGGCTCCGGCTCGATGTGCCAGTCGAGGCCATCGTCGCTCCAGCCCACGTGCAGGTGCGGAAAGCGGTTTCGCTTCTCGACGCGAAACACGCCGACAAAACCGTCGCCGTACGCGGCCACTGCGCTGTTGTAGATACCTTGTACACCCGGCATATGGCGGCGCCCGATGATTGGGTTGGCGGAGTGGCGCCACATCACATCGCGACAGTCGGGCGGCCGTTCTTGCCACGGAATCGGAAACCCGACTTTCGGCGCGGACCGGGCTGGTTTGGCCGCTGATGACTTAGATCGCGACGTCATTGACATGGATTGTATTTGAAACCCCAAGTGGATTCAGGCCTTGCAGTATTCGTAGCTCGTCAACACGGGCCATTTTTGACGCGGCCCTTCGATTCGAGCCGAATTGACACTCCGGCTTTTGCGAGCCTAAAATGAGCATTAACTTGTAAACTAGTTTACTTACGGCAGTTGCAGCCGTCTACGACCGCACCTCGCCCCTACCGATTGTGGCAAAGCGCCAGAATGGCCAACCCTCCCGTTCCCCGTTTGAAGGACGTTGCCAAAGCCGCCAATGTGTCGCTTGCCGCCGCATCGCGCATCCTGCGCGGCGACCGCGAACGATTTGGCGAGGAAACTTGCCGGCGCGTCCTCGAGGCCTCGCGACAACTGGGTTGGCGCCGCAACCTGCTTGTCAGCGGCATGCAAACAGGCCGCACCCAGACGATCGGGGTGATGATTCCGCCATACGACTCGTTTTGGGTGAGAGTGCTTTCGGGCATTCATGACACGCTTGGGGCTTCAGACTACCTGCCCATTACCGTTTGGATCGGCAGCCTGGGCGACATGCCGCATTTCGAAAAAGACGAGGCCGACGGCTTGCGGCAAATCAATCGGCTGCTCGATCGGCGCGTCGATGGCCTCATCATGTGGCCGCCATTCAGTCTGGCGTATTACCACCATTTTCCGGAGTTCGTGGAGCGCCGCGTGCCCGTGGCCGTCATTGATCATTACTCGACGGTGGCCGATTCGGTTGAGACGGATGAGGAGCAGGCTACGGCCATG
>DASXWB010001081.1:0-8669 GCA_036503915.1 Lacipirellulaceae bacterium
GCAGAATTTGCGCGCGATCGATGAGGTTCTGCCGATGTTTCGTGAAGTCGTGCGAATTCGGGAGCAACAGTCGGCGCAGGCAGCCGGCACGGAGTCGGAAACCGCTCGGGCGCGCTCTGAAAGCCTGCTGTTTGAACAACGCCGGCTGGATACGTTGTCGCAGATTGCTGAACAACAATTGGTACTTCGCAATCTGCTTGGGCTTCCGCCCGACGATTGCCGCTACATCAAGCTCGTCGCTTTGCCGATGAGGCCGCGCCCGGTCGAATCGCTGAGCGACGCCGTAGCGACGGCTCTAAATCAGCGGCCGGACGTGTTGCGGCAGCGGCTCGCGGTTTACGTGGCGCAGCAGGAGCAGATCGTCGCCTGCGACTCGCTTCGCCCGAAATTCGATTTTAACGCCTTTTGGCGTATCAACGGATTGGGCGAAGACTTAGGCGAATCGCTCGACGTGCTGGGCGAGAACGACTACCACGACTGGCAGTTGGGCTTCACGTTTCAGGTGCCGCTGGGCCGCCGTCAAGGGCGAGCGAATGTTCGCGCGGCCCGGTTCAACATCCAGAGTGAGCGGGCATTGCTGCAGCAAACTGCCCACCAGGCGTCGTATGAAGTCGCGGACGCCTATCGGCGAATCCTCTATCTCAGCCATCAACACCAAATCGTGTCGGATCGAGTTGTGGCACTGGGTCAGTGGCGGGAAGGAGCCAAGGCGCAGTTTGATAACCCGCCCTCTGGCATGAGCACTGTCTTTGCACTGGAAATCTACCTGCAGAACCTTCGCGATATCGTCGAGGCCACGAACAATGCCAATGCGATCCTGGCCGATTACAACAGCGCGCTCGCCCGACTGGAAGAAGTCAAAGGCACGCTGCTGGATATACGGCGGGTCGAGGTCGTAGGCGATGCCACGCTGGACGTTCCCGACGGGCTGCCAGTACCCGAAGTTCCGCTGCAGCAGTAAGCGCTTTAGGTCAACACGTTCTGCGCTAACAGTAGCCCGAAGGGCTAGTATTCTCTGGCGGTGACTTTCGTATCACGCCCGGTTTCGATAGAGCGATTTGTCGACGACCGCCGCCATCGCTGCAATATCGAGTGTCCCGCCCAGGAACTCGTTGACGCGTTCCAGTTCGGACAGCGGGTCTTCTTGAATGCGGTTGTAATCGACCCTGATCAAGTCGATATGGCTCTGACGCGAGACCCAAGCGAAAAAAGAATTCAGCTCCGTTGAGAACAAGTCTTCCAAACGGTCGTCGCGCACATCATTCGTGGCCGCCCCGTTGCGCTGGAGCATAACTCGTTGCGAAGTGAGAACTTCCTTCAAGTTACGAACCATGAACAGCACGCGGTACGACCGATCTTTCGGCAGGTCGTAAATCAACCGGTAGACCATTTTCACGGCCTTGCCGTCACTGCCTTGCAGCCAGCTGGGATCCTGCTTGGTGTGCTTTACGGCTTCAAATTCGTAGTAGCCGTTGGGATTGTCGTCATCCGGCGTACGGATATGGTCCGTCATCACCGGGATGCCGCCGGCTTCCAACATGCGCATCATCATGGACGTGCCCGATCGAGGCAGTCCGGAAACAATCGTCAACAGTTCGGTAGTCGTCGTAATCATTGGTGTCTCTAAAAGAATCAGGTTGCAAAACTTTGCCTGGCACTCTTAGCGCGGCAAAGGCAGGGCCTCCTTGCAATTTCGAGGCCAAAATGTCGGACCCGAGAACGTCGAGTTCCGCGCGAAGCACTTTGCTGAGCATCCGTTGTAGTTGCCGCGGTGAAGGGCAGTCGGCGCGCGCATCCTAAGCAAAAAGCGGCGAACAGATTTCGTTTGCGCGCGACGGCTCGCCGGATCAAGTCCACTAAGTGGCTGTATGTAAATGCGGTCACGGAAGCACTTTAGTCAGTTGGATAATCTCTCCAAGACGAGCAGAAGTCAGGTTTTCGCTGATGCTGGTCGTTTCGTCGAAAAGCGATGGCACCGCCTTTGCTAGGTTGGGCGACATTCCGCCGGGGAGGGTACATTTTGCCGTGTTGTCAAAGTCGGGCGGTTGACAAGGTCCCACGTTCTAGTACGACATTACGGTCTGGGAGTACCCAACTTGGTCCAATTTAGACCAGATACTCCCTATATTGGTCTCCGTTCTCTTAGTATACTTAATTTTTCTAAAATACTCAAATAACCAAAAGCCCCATGTTTACACTTTCGGACGAGACAACGCTAGCAGTGCATTGGTGGAACTTGCGATCAACTGTGTTGGTCGCGGCCGCCAATGTGGTTCTACGAAACCGGGAGAAGCAAACCGATTTGCAAAAGTCATCAATTCGGGTGAACAGCGAAGAGCAGGCGTTGAAGAAGCGCTAGCGATAGGTTTCGGGCTGAAAGGGAGGCTTGTCATGAGGAATCTACCTTCGCATCTGCAGCTTCGCGCGCTGCGCTTTCGAAGATTTGTGCGGCCCAAATCCAGTTCGAGCTCAAATGTTGCGGGAGAGACTGAGCCGCGACTCAGAGTTTGTGTACTGGCGGCTTGCCCGTTTCCGGCCAATCACGGAACGCCGGGTTCGATCCGTGAGCTCGTCGAGGCGACTGCCGAACGTGGCCACGAGGTGCATGTCGTCACTTACCACATCGGCGAAAATCTGCCGCTTGCCGGGGTCCAACTGCATCGCATCCCCGATTGGACCGGTGAACGCGGGGTGATCGTGGGGCCGACTCGTCACCGGCCGCTTTACGATTTCCAAATGATCTTCACGGCGATCCGCACGATACTTCGCCACAAGCTCGACTTGATCCATGCACATGGTTACGAAGCTGCTCTCGTGGCGGCGTGTTGTCGGCCGCTGGTACGGCGCCCGGTGCTGTATAGCGCTCACAATCAAATGGGCGATGAGCTGGCCAGTTATAACTTCTTTCGTTCGAAGCGGTTGGCCAACGGGCTGGCATGGCTGCTCGACCGCACGGTGCCACGATTAGGCGACCGCTGCATCCCGCATAGCGTGAATCTACAAGAGTTTTTGCTCGCGCGCGGACTGGCCGGAAGGTCGGAGCCAGTGCTGAATTTCGGCATCGACGTCAAGCAGCGGCCAACATGCGATCGCGAGCGACTCCGCAAACAACTTGGCGTGGGCGAAGACCCAATCGTCTTCTACTCCGGCGTGATCGACCAGTTCCAACGGCTCGACCTGCTGCTCGGCGCGATGGCGTACGTTCTGCGCAGGATACCGCGTGCGAAGCTGTTGTTGCTTTCGACGATCCGCAACGAGAAGCACGAAGAGGCCATCCGGCAAGAGGCGTCGCGCCTCGGCATCGCCAAGAGCATCATTCTAAGGGTGCCTTCCGATATGGAAAAAGGCCAACGGCTATTGTCGATTTGCGATGTGGCGGTCGTGCCACGCCCGGGCGCTCCCGGGTTCCCAATCAAGCTCTTGAACTACATGGCGGCGCAGCGGCCGTGCGTCATGTTCGCGAGTTCGGCGAGCGGACTTTCGCATGGTGAACATGTCTGGCTGGTGGGTGAAGATACCGGCCAGGCGCTGGGTAAGGGAATTGTCCGGCTGCTAAACGACGCGCCGCTCCGCGAACGGCTGGCTGCCGGCGGAAATCGGTTCGTGCGCGCGAGGCACGACCGGCGCGCGGTCGCCGCGCAGTTGTGCCAGGCCTACGTACGCCTGCTGAAAGAAACGCGGCGCTGGCCAGAAATTGCCAGCCGGCCGCGAGTCCATGCGCCGTCGCCTGAGGAGTTACCCACGGATGCGGTCGCCTTCAACAGTAACCGCTATTTGGAGGGTGCAGTTCATGCCAGCGCATAAATACTCGGTGTTGATTGTCGGACTCGACGGTGCGACGTTCGACTTGATGCTTCCATGGGTTGCCGATGGGCACCTTCCCAATCTGGCCCAACTGCTGCACAGCGGCGCGCACAGCCGTCTTGAATCCACCATTCCGCCGATAACGCCCTGCGCCTGGTCGAGCTTCATGACCGGCAAGAACCCGGGCAAGCACGGCCTGTTCGATTTTGTCGAGCCGGATCGGGACGGGCGCGGCTTCAAGTTCACGAATGCCACGTTTCGTGACGGGGAAACATTATGGGGCTGCTTGAGCCGGCACGGGCGCCGCGTGGGAGTGGTCAACGTTCCCATGACGTACCCGCCCGAGCCGGTGAACGGCTTTCTGATTTCAGGCCTGGATACGCCGCACGAGCACAGCCCGTTCATGTACCCCGTCGAGATTCGTCATGAGCTCAAAGAAGCTGGGATACGCTATCGCATCGACCAACAGCACCTCGGCAATATGCGAACCGCCGAGCGCCGCCGCCGGCAGCTAGTGGATATTTTCGAGGCCGAGTCGGCGCGTACGGCCGCTTTTCGCCGGCTCAGTGAAACGCGCGCGTGCGACTTCCGCATGATCGTCTATGGCGCCACCGATCAGGTGCAGCACCACTTCTGGCACTTCATGGATCCGGAACACGACAAATACGATCCAACTGGCGCTAAAGAGTTTCAGCACGCGATCCGCGACACGTACGTGCACATTGACCGGCAGCTCGGAACGCTGCTCGAGGAATGCGACGAGAACACGGTTGTCATCGTCATGTCGGACCATGGCTTCGGGCCGACCTCCAACATTCGGCTGCGGCTGAACCAGGTATTGCGCGATGCGGGCCTCTTGAAGTTTGAGGAGGCGGCGTGCAAAAGAACGGTCACCCGCAAAATGGCCGCGTGGCTGGACGGAGTCGTGCGCTCGACCTTGAGTTCGGATTCCAAACGAATGCTGGCCGGACTGTTCCCGAGGCTCCGGGCCTGGTTTGAAAATCTCGACGAGGCCAAGGTCGATTGGCAGCACACGGCCGCTTACGTCAATGAGGCCTACCGCTCCAGTCCAGCGATATGGCTCAATCGATCGCAGACGCTCTGCGGCGGCGCGAATGGACAATTGCTGCAGCACATTGAGGATGTGTTGGCATCGTTAGTTGACCCAGTCAGCGGACAGCGGCTGATCAGCAATTGTTATCGCCCGCATGAGATTTACCATGGACGCCACACGCATCGAGCGCCGCACGTGCTTCCATCCTGGTGGGAGGATGGGTTCTTGCTCGAACAAAGCGAGCCGGCAGGATCCAACATGCCGAATATCGAACGCTCTACGACGCCGATCCAAGGCGGCGTGGAGTTCGCCGGCTCGCATCGCCTCGACGGCGTATTCATCGCCAGCGGCGGACCTGTGCGGCGCGGTGTCGCGTTCAACAACGCTCGAATCATCGATGTTGCGCCAACCGTCTTGCACCTGATGGGCGCCCCGATTCCTGACGATATGGACGGACGCGTGCTCGACGAAGCGCTGGACGAAGATTTTCTTTCGTCGAGGCAAGTCCAGCTGGAAGGCGTCGATGCAGGATTGTATGAGGAATTGTGCGACGAGGTGCATGTATTCACGGAAGACGAGTCGGAGCTCATTGCCCGGCGATTGCAGGCCTTGGGATACATTAGTTAGACATCGTGCGGAGCCGAGAATCGCAAACGAAGAGAAGTATTAAAGCTTCTACCAAAATGAATTAAACCGCCAAGAACGCCAAGTAAGACTGTGGGTTTCTTGGAATGTCTTGGCGTTCTTGGCGGTTCATATTGTTAGATGCTCTTAAACGAAGTTGGATTTAAGTAGCGAAAGCGGAATTATGACGCGTGTATTTATTGTTGGATGGGATGGAGCCACGTTTGACTTGATCAAACCCTGGGTAGCCGCGGGCCATTTGCCGAACATTGCGGCGGTTCTTCGCGACGGGTCGCACGGCCTCTTGCGCTCGACGATGCCGCCGATGACGTTTCCCGCCTGGACAAGTTTCATGACGGGCAAGAACCCGGGCAAGCACGGGATCTTCGATTTCACGCGCCAGCGGCCCGGATCCTATGACTTGGAATTCGTGAACGGCGGGCAGCGAAAAGCGCCGTCGTTCTGGAAACTGCTCAGCGACTCCGGCCGGCGAGTCATCTCGATTTCCGTGCCGTGCACGTATCCGCCGGAACAGGTCAATGGAATCATGTTGAGCGGATTCGACGCGCCGGGGCTCGGCGGCGGCGGCGCGACGCTCGACGCACGTGGCATGTATCCTTCCTCGTTGCACGCCGAACTGGAGCGGGCCACTGGCGGCCACCCAATCGGATCGTTCCCAATCGCAGAAATCAACCAGGGCCGGCCCGACCTGGCGCTCGAGAAAATTCTTACGGCGATTCGCCGCAAGGCGGCCACGGCAAAATACCTAATCCAGAATTATCCCTGGGATTGCGCCATGATTCTGTTCGGTGAGTCGGACGGGGTCGGCCACCATTATTGGAAGTACTGCGATCGCGGCTCGCCGCTGTTTACGTCCGAGCCGCCGGGAATGGAAGACAGCATCCTGCGCGTGTATCAGGAGTTGGATCAGCAGCTTGGCGAGCTTCGCAATTTGTTGCCGCAGGACACAACGCTCTTGATGATGTCGGACCACGGCTTCGGCGGCGTGAGCAACAACGTGCTCTATCCGAACTGCTGGTTGCGCGAGCAAGGCGTGCTGCAATTTCGCGGCGCCGGCTCGAAGTTCGTCTCCCGCGCGCTCGACGCGATCAAGCTGCGTGCCGTGGCGATGCTGCCCAGCAAAGTGAAACGGATGCTGTATCGCGCGGCCAAAGGCCGGCTCGGCGGGATTGAAGCCAAAGTGCGATACGGAATCATCGACTGGCCCAACACCAAGGCCTACTTTGAGGAAAACCCGTACTACCCGGTGTTGTGGATCAACGTCAAAGGGCGCCAGCCCTCGGGAACCGTCCAGCCGGGCACGGAGTACGAAGCGCTGCGCACCGAGCTGATCGAGAAGCTGGAAGAGTGGCGTCACCCGGAAACGGGCGAGCGCATTGTCGCGCGCGCATATCGTCGCGAGGAGTTGTACAGCGGCCCCTATTTGGACGAGGCGCCTGACATTCTCGTTCACTGGAACGAGCTGGAAGGCTATACGTACGCATTCAAGGTAAGTTCAAGGGCGAAACGCCAGGAATGGATCGACGAGGTTGATCCACGCCATGCCGAGAACCTGGTGTTCTTTACCGGCAAATCGGGCAGCCATCGCGATGACGGCATCTTCCTGGCGGACGGACCGACAGTTCGTGCGGGACGGACGCTCGACGGCGCGCGAATCATCGATGTTGCACCCACGATTCTGCACCTGTTGGGCGTGCCGATCCCGGCGGATATGGACGGGTCTGTGCTCACCGAATTGCTTGATGAAAGTGCCGTGCCGGGAGAAGTAGAAATTGGCGCCGCGGCCAACGGCGCGCCAGTGACTGTTGGATCAAATAATTACTCCGCGGAGGATGACGCAGCGATTTCCGATCGCCTTCGCGCATTGGGATATATCTAGACGATGTCGGACCCGGAGAACAACTATTCGTCGAATTCACACGGCTCGTCGGCCGGCGAGTCATTGGCGCGGATCGTGCGCAACAGCGCCTTTAACGCGGCAGGCATGGCACTGATCCTGCCGTTCAACTTTGTGGCGCTGTTTACGCTGGCGCGCCGGCTGGGGAAAGAGTCGCTGGGGACATTTTTCACGATTTTCGCGATCTCGGCCGTCATTCATTGGATCGCCGACGCCGGCGTTGCGACCGTGCTCACGCACCGAGTCGCCCGGGCGCCACATCAACTCCGCCGGATCGTGGGCGAAGCCGCGGGAATGTTGCTGCTCGTGAGTTTGACCTCCGTGTCGCTATTCTACATGGTCGCTTCCGTATGGATGTTTGCGAGCGGCCAGCCGATTCCCTGGATGGTGTTGCTGGTGGCGGCGCTGGCGATGGTGTCGCGGCACACGCTCGATTTCGCATCGAATGCTTTTCGCGGCTTGGAACGGTTCGAATTCGAAAACCTGTCGCGCGTACTGCAGACCGCTCTGTTTTGCGTCTTTGTGTGGTTTGGCGTTTACCCGGAAACGGGCGGCTTGCTGGCCGGCTTTGTCGCTTTTATGACCAGCAACCTGATTGCCGCCGTGCTGATCAGCACGATCCTCGTCTGGCAATGGCAGTGCAGGGAATTCCACTTGAAACCTGACGTGGTGCGCGATTGGCTGCGCGAGTCGGTGCCGCTGGGATTTGGCGACGCGGTGCGACGCCTGACAATGCAACTTGACACGCTGCTATTGGCCGCGTTCAGGCCGGCGGCCGTCGTCGGTTTGTTCAGCGTCGCCTACCGGCCGCTGCAGCCGCTGCAACTTCTGCCGCGGGCAATCGTCTCCGTGACATTTCCCATGATGAGCCGGGTCGCGCATTCCGACCGCGCGGCGCTAAGCCGGGCGTTCGCCCGCACCACGAATCTTTTATGGGTGGCCTCGCTGCCGATCGCGCTATTGACCATGGCGTATGCGGCGCCATTGATTCTGTCGACGGCTGGCCCAGACTTCGCTGAAGCGATCGGACCACTGCGACTATTGATTTGGGTCGCACCACTGGTGTTCGTCAACGCGCAGCTGCGGTTTGCATTCACGGCGCTCGATGCTCAGCAGCGCTACTGGCGGATGATCTGCTGGATGCTGGGAGCCAAGACCGCGGTGGAATTGATATTGATTCCGTTATGGGGATTGTACGGCGCGTGCCTGGGACACGTAATTGGCGAGCTGGTGCTGTGCGTCGCCGGGCTGGCAGTGCTGCACAAGTTG
>DASXWB010001082.1:0-7494 GCA_036503915.1 Lacipirellulaceae bacterium
CATCGTTGGCAATTGCGAAATGGGCTTCGCGCCGCTTGTCTTCGACCGTCCACTGAGCCGCTTCGCGGCGGTCGAATTCCGCCTCGGTCCAGCCGCGCTGACGAGCCCGTTCCAATCGGATTTCGCTTGGAACCTCCACCATTAGCAAAATGCCGCACATGGGCCCCCAGCCGGCTTCCAAGAGCACCGGCGCATCGAGCACGACGGCAGGCCGGCCTTCGGCCGCGAATTGGACCTTCAATTGAAGTAATCGCCGCCGGATTCGATGATGCAACAGATCTTCGAGGAAGCGGCGGTCGAGTTCGGCCGTCCCGCCTTTGGCAAAGACGCGGCTGGCAATCGCAGCCCTATCGACATTGCCGTCCGGGGCGAATACCGAATCGCCCCAGCGTTTGTGCAGCTCGCGCTGGACGGCTGGGTCGTCGGCGAGCACGTCATGGCCGGTGCGATCCGCGTCCAGGAGCCCGGCACCCAGCTCGACCAGCATTTTGGCGATCAGCGACTTGCCGCTAGCAACGCCGCCGACAAGGCCGATGGTTTTCATGCGCTCCACGGTACGGATTCCGCCCAGTTGTCGCCAGATTTAACATCGACCTTGAGCGGCACCCTCAGGGGCAGCACGCTGCGCATTTCATGCTGCACCATCCCGGCCAGGCGGTCGATGTCCTTGGGCGCCACTTCGAACACCAGCTCGTCGTGAATTTGCAGGATCATTTTGGCCTCGATCGGCTCCTCGCGAAGCCGGCGCCAAATCGCGATCATCGCCAGCTTGATCATGTCGGCCGCAGAGCCCTGAATCACTGAGTTGACGGCGGTGCGCTCGGGCAGATTGAGAGGCCGCCGGCTGGGCTCTTCCGTGCCCAGCGAAAGCTTGTCGAGCGGGCGCACGCCTTGAATTGCCCGCCGGCGGCCCAAGATCGTCGAGACATAACCCTGGCGACGGCACTCCTCCAGAGTGCGCAGCATGAAATTGGCCACGCCGCGGTACGTGGCGAAGTAGCCGTCGATGAACTTGGCCGCATCGTCCTGCGAAATGCCGAGAGTTTTGGCGAGTCCAAACGGGCTTTGGCCGTAGATCACGCCGAAATTCACCGCCTTCGCACTGCGCCGCATGGCGGACGTCACTTCATCGGGCGGCACTCCGAAAACCTGGCCGGCAACAAGCGTGTGAATATCCTCATCGCGCTCGAATGCCTGGCACAATGTCGGGTCTTCGGAGCAGTGAGCGAGGATCCTTAATTCGATTTGCGAATAGTCGGCCGAGAGCAGCTTCCAGCCCGGCGGGCCCGCGATAAACGCCGAGCGAATTTCGCGGCCCTCCTCCGTGCGAATCGGGATGTTTTGAAGGTTCGGGTCGCTGGAGCTGAGCCGGCCCGTTGCGGCCACCACCTGATTAAACGAGGCGTGCACGCGGCCCGTTTCCTCTTGAATCATCGCGGGCAGCGCGTCGACGTATGTGTTTTTCAGCTTGGAATACTGGCGATACTCGACAATCTTGGCCGGCAGGGCATGCGACGCGGCCAGCTGCTCCAGCACGTCGGCATCGGTGCTCGGGCCCGTCTTGGTCTTTTTAACGACCGGCAAGCCGAGCTCTTGAAAAAGCACTTGCGCCAGCTGCTTCGGAGAGCCGATATTAAGAGGATGACCGGCCAGCTCTTCAATCTCGCACTCGAGCTGGTTGAGCCGCTCGCCATAACGCGTGCTCAGCTCGGCAAGTCGCTGCGGATTGACCCGCACACCGATGAATTCCATGTCGGCCAGCACCTCGATAAGCGGCACTTCGAGCGTCTGGTTCAGGTCGGCGAGCTGCATGTCGGCGAGGCGCGCGGCCAGGATCGGCTGCATGCGGAGCGGGATGTCTGCGTCCTCGGCCGCATAGATGGCCACTTGGGCCACCGGCACCTCGTCCATTCGTTTCTGTTCGCGACCTTTGCCAATGAGCTGATCGATCTTGATGGTGGCGTGGTTGAGATATTTCTGGGCCAGCTCGTCGAGGTTGTGGCTTCGTCCGCCAGCATCGAGCAGGTAGCTGGCGACCATCGTGTCGAAATCAACACCGGAAAGCCGTACGCCCGCTGCCCGCAGCACAATGATGTCATACTTGAGGTTCTGCCCGATTTTGCGGATGACCGGGTTCTCGAGCACCGGCCGCAGAGCTTCCAGCGTTTCCGCAGGGTTAAGCACCCGCTCGCCGGCCGGACCGCGCACCGGCACATAAAACGCCTCGCTCGGCCTGTAAGCGAACGAGTACCCGACAATCGATGCGCAGCGCGGTGACACGTGCGTCGTCTCCGTGTCGACGCTAATCATCGGTTGAGCGGCCAGCTGCGCCACAAGGTCGGCAAGCTTCTCTGGCGTGTCGATAAGATGATAGTTCGCCTCGGCTGCAGTCGAGGCGGTTGGCACTTCCGCCGGTCCCAGCTTGGCGACGCGCTCCGCCAGACCGCGAAAGTCGAACTCGGAAAACAGCTCGGCCAGCCGCCCTTGGTCCATACCGCCCACGCGGCTGGCATCCCAATCCGGCACCACGGGTACCTGGTTGTCGAGCCGTACCAGCTCGCGCGACAGAAGCGCGGACTCGCGGTTGGCGATGATCGCCTTGCCCTTGGCGCCCGGCACCTCGGCCGCGTGCTCCAACAGGTTGTCGAGCGTTCCGTACGTATCGAGCAGTGCCTGAGCCGTCTTCGGGCCTATGCCGGGCACTCCGGGCACATTGTCAACCTTGTCCCCGATGAGCGCCTGGAAGTCGACGACCTGGTCGGGCCCGACGCCCCACTCCTTCCGCAGCGCGGCCGCATCGAACACGTGGTTCTTGCGGATGTTATACACGGCCACGCGGTCGGTAATCAGCTGCCGACAGTCCTTGTCGCCGGTCACCAGAAAGCAATTGGCGCCCGCTTCGTCGCAAATACGGGCCACCGTGGCTAGCACATCATCGGCCTCGAAGCCTTCGCAGGCAAGAATCGGGATCGCCATCGCTTCCAGCACTTGCTCGATCTTGGGAATCTGGCCGGCCAGCTCGTCGGGCATCTCGCCGCGCTCGGCCTTATACAGATCGAACAACTGGCTGCGAAAGGTCGGCCCCGACAGATCGAACGCGCAAATCAGCGCGTCGGGTTTCTTTTCCTCGATCAAGTAAACCATATCGCGCACGAAGCCGTAGACGGCGCCGACCTGTTCGCCGCGCGGGCTGCTCATCTCGGGCAGCGCATGGAACACCTGAAAGATGAGCGAATGCGCGTCGACCACATACACGTCCCAGCCCTTGATATCGACCGGCAGCGGCTCGTGGTCACAGGCTTCAGCAGCTTGTGGATCCGGCGCTTGGCGCTGGTCCGCTGCCGCCCGCCGGGATACCATAACTTCAGGTTCGTCATCTCGCTGGGCAGCCGGCGAGCATGGATCGCCCTGACTAAGACCTGGCAGAGTTCTTTGTTGGGATCGAGCAGGCATGAGAGCTGCATTTTTGTAGGTTACAGGGACGCTCGCCGCGAGGCTGATTACTCATCGTATCCGGTTCGTTGACACGCGGTAATCCCCTAATTAAGCTGGACTTACGGCGATTCTGCGCTCGCAGTGCGCTGTAGCGGAATAGGCAAGAATTCCGATCGTTCGCAAGTGTGTCTGAAGTCTTGCGACTTCAGCTACTAAGAAGAGGTAAAGCCATGCCGGCCCGGCAAGATCAGACCCTTCAGATTTTCCTCATCATTTGCATCTTCCTGCTGCTGGTGCTGGGCGTCGCCACCTACCTCGGATGGCGCGGCTACAGCGACGCGGAGCAGCGCCTCACGGCTGCGAATACGAACCTCGATCAGAAAAGCACGCAGGTAACCAACCTGCAGACTGAAAACGAGAACTACCGCGAGTTTATCGGCGTCGGGCGCAACGACAACTACGCCGATGTCGAGGCTACGTTCAAGGCGGATATGCAGCGGTATGGTCCGGGGGTGGCCGACGAAGGCAGCCGGTATTATCGCAAAGTGCTTGAGGCCGTCCACGCAGAAGCGCAGCGAAACGCGGCCGGCGAGGCCGGGCAAAAAAAGCTCGTCGAAGATTTGAACAACCGTCTGGAAGCGGTGAATGCTGCAGCTACGGCGCAGATCAACGAGCACAAGCAGGTCGCCGACAAAGCCCAGCAGGACCTGGCCGCCGAAAATGCCAAGTTCAAGGAGGATCGCACTGCCCTGGAGGACAAGCAGGCTGATCTGCTCGCCATCGTTGAAAAGCAGAAGACGGATTTTGAAACAAGAGTCGCCGAATACGAAGCCGAGAAAAAGCGGCTGACCGAGATGCTCGAAAAGCGTGAGCAGGCAGTTGCCAATCTGATCGAGAATCAAAAGGACGAAGAGGGAAGCTTCGAAGTCGCCGACGGCCGAGTTTCATGGGTGAATCAGAATGGCACGGTTTGGATCAACTTGGGCTCCGCGGACTCGCTTCGCCGCCAGGTGACCTTCAGTGTTTTTGACGGCGACCAGCACGATGCCGAAAAGGCCACCAAAAAGGGCAGCATTGAAGTATCTCGCGTGCTTGGCGAGCACATGGCCGAGGCCCGCATCACGGAGGACGATCCAACTAATCCGATACTCCCCGGCGACATGATCTACAGCCAGGTCTGGCACCGCGGCAAGAAACTGCGTTTCGCTCTGGCAGGAATCATCGACATCGACAACGACGGGCAGAGCGACATGGATCTCGCCCGCCAGCTGATCGAGCTCAACGGCGGGGTGGTCGACGCTTACGTCAAGCCGGATGCGACCGTCGAGGGCAGCATCACCGCGAATACCAAGTACCTGGTGCTTGGTGAGTATCCGAACTCACCCACGGTAGTAGCCCTGCAAAAGCCATGGCAAGACATGCACGACGAAGCGCGAAGCCTTGGCGTGGAAACGATCTCTATCACTGACTTTCTCAATCAGATGGGCTACCGGCCGCAGGACCGTAGCGTTCAGTTAGGCGCCGGCGCCTCGGCCCGCGATTTCCCGGCCCGCCCGGAAAGCGGCGCCGCAACGCGCTTCCGTCCGCGCACTCCGAATCGGACGCAACCGGCGGAAACAGAGTAGACAGTTGCGCGGAATTAGCGCGAACCGCCGCCGGTTTTTGATTAGGTTGGCAGCCCCCGGCTCCGCCGGGGGTTTTTGCGCTCGTACGTTCGCGAACCCCCGGCAGAGCCGGGGGCTGACGTCGCATCCCAAAGGCAGCATCTTACTTGAATAACCGATCGTGCAACCGCTGCAACTCGGTGCCAGCCGCCTGCAACGCCGGTGGTAAATCAGTCGTCTCGAAATGGCGTGGTTCAACAAACAGCAGCGACGGGTTCGTGAGGCCGCGGGCCGCTGCCAAGCGCAGCAACGCTCGCCGGCTTGATGGACTAAGCCCATGGGCACGGCACATTTCGCGAAAAAACGCTCGCGAGCTGTTCGTGCGGAAACGCCCGGCCAATCGCAATAGCACCACGCCGATCGCAATCGCGACGACTGCCGCGCTGAGAACCAGCAGAATTTGCCCCAGGCCATACGTCGGCCGTTCATGATCAAACCGGCCCCAAACGTGCCAGCCTTCGGAACTGACCGACAGCAGCGCAATCCATCGCGAAAGCGGCTCGGTCATGGCGCACCTCCGCCGACCGTTGCAGCTCCAGACGACACGTTTCGCTGGCCGGCGCACACGCGCGCGAGCGCGTCGGCCGCCGCATCGCGAACGCTCGGGTGCGAATCGTCCAATGCGACTCGAATCGCGTTCTCCGCCTTGCTGCCTACACAGGTGCTCAACGCGACGACCGCCTCGCGCCGCAGCGCCAGGTTTTCGTTACGGCTTAAGTCGATCAACTGCTCGCAGACGACTTGCGTGGCCTGCATTGCCACAGCCATTTCAATTCCACGCCGCCGCGCCGAGACCGACGGCGATGTGAGCTCTTCGATAAGCCCGTTGCGCGCGACCGGATCCACCTTGTGCACGAGCACACCCGTGGTTCGAGCCGTGCTTTCGTCAAGCAGGTCGAACATCGAACGATAGCGGGCGAAATTAAACTCGGCCAGCGAAGTGCGAGCCGCTTCGCGGACTTCCGTTGAGCGATGGTCCAGCAGCGACACCAACGTTTTGAGCGCATCGGGCACGCCGCGTGCGCGAATTTGCCGAATTGCCGCCGCGCGAACGCCCATGTCAGGATCGTTCAGTGCCCGGACAACCAGCTCAGTCGCTTCCGGCCGCTCGAATTTTTCCAGCGCTCGGCAACTCGCTCGCCGTGCCTCCGTGAGACCCTTTTCCAACACGAGCGCGAGCAATCGGAACATGGCGTCGCTGGTGATGCTGCTGGCCGCGGCAAGTTCGATGGCCGTCGCTTGAGCCCGGCCGCTGAGTTCCAGGAGAAGGGGCGCATGCTCTTCAAGCCACGCCACCGAGCTGAGCCGTTTCATATTGTGCAGCACGCGCAGCGACACAGGCGGCTTCAGTTCGGCGAACAATGCATGGATAAATTCCGGGTCGGTCCGCGTGGCGATCGCTTGCAACACCGCTTCGGGCGCATCAGTGTCGCGCAACAAGCCCACCAGGCGGGCAACCGATCCAGGCGTCGTGCTCCAGGCCAGCGCCCGTGCGACCGGCAGATGGCAGGAATGTCGCGGATCGTGCAGGATCGTCTGCAGCAAAGTATTATCGCTCGGCGCCAGCAGCAAAAATGCCTCGATCAGCTCGTTGCATTCGTGACGTGCGTAGTTTGCGAGCGATCGCTCGAGCGCAGCGAGCAGGTGGCGGCGAACAAAAGTCGGATCGCGGCGATGGTGCTCAGCGGTAGCATGCTTGCCGGACCAGGCGGCCAGTTCAGCATTCAAAACATTGGCCAGTTGCAGCAGGCTGGCGGTGACGTCGGCCGCGGCAGGATGCCGTCGATTCTCAGCTGCCTCGACCAAGACCGGGAACAAATCAAAGTCGCGGCAGAGGGTGATCATCTGGCACGCATACTGGCACAGGTTCGCGTCGCTTCCCAGCACCGCGGCCTTTAGCGCGCGGGCCATGTGATGCGGAATGGCACTGTGCGCCCGCCGCAGGACCGCGCGCTCCTCGTCGTCAAGCTTGTCGAAGTGCTGGAGCAGAATTCGGTGGCTATCGGCATCATGCCGCCGCACGATGGCGCGGATCGCCGCGGCGCGCATCCCCGCACAGCTCGACGCCAAGGCGGCTGCCAGCGTGGGCAGCGCCGCCCGGTTACGCGTCGCGGCCAACACATCGGCGGTTTTTTTCAGCCCGTCTGTCAAGGAATTATTGTTGATGTCTGCGCGACAAATGAGCCAGTTTTATTGCTTTGTGCCCGATAAACCGGGCTTCCGTTGGGCGGCCTTGGTTTAATAGCAGCGCAGCGATTAATAAAGCCATGCGAGTCGTGATCGAGTGGGCACCTCCAACGGGTGGCCGAACTGCCTACTTTGCCATATCGGCGACGTTTGAGGCCAGCAGACAGCCCGACCGCCCCGCGCCGCTAAAAAGCCGCGCCTGGCTGTT